>JASLHV010000349.1 GCA_030153205.1 Roseiarcus sp.
CTCGTCGGCCTCCATCAGGCCGGAAAAGCCAACGATATCGCCAACCAGAATCGCCGCCAACCGCCGTTTCATTGAGCACCCTCCCCAACCTGCGGCCAGTGCCTCAGGGTTTCTACGACGCGCGATCTGTCGCGGCTAGCACGAAGGCTCGGCGCGAGGCGCGGGCTTAAACTTCCTCGCCCTCGAAGAACATCTTCTCCGCGCCGCCCGACGTCGACGCCCGGCACGCTGAATTCCAAGCCGGCGCCGCTCTGATTTTGCACCCACCTCAAGACCGCCCCATGGTATGCCAGAGATGTTGGTGTCCACACCGGGGACATCGAATCATGATCGGTCAGGAATCCCGTCGCGCCTAACGAGCCAGCGCGAAGCGAGCGGGCTCATTTCCGGCGATCATCTTGTGCAATGGGTGAATCATGAAGATCGACAATCCCGAACTGCTTTTGGTTGCCTCGGTGGCGGTCGTCGGCGTTCTTCATACCCTTGTGCCCGATCATTGGGCGCCGATTGCCTTGATTGCTCGACAACGAGGATGGTCCAGGCGCGAGACCGCCGGCGCCGCGCTTCAAGCCGGGGTCGGCCATGTCCTATCAACGCTTGCTATTGCTGTCGTCGTCTGGCTCGCGGGCGTCGCCGTGGCGGCGCGCTTCGGGCGCATTGTCGATACGGCGTCGAGCTTGGCGCTGGTCGCTTTCGGCGGTTGGATTGCGATCTCTGCGCTGCGCGAATTGCACGGCAAGGGTGGCCACAGCCACGGGCATGCCCATCGCCACGATGAGGATCATCACGACCACGATCATTGTGACGCGCCGGCGTTCGACGCGGACTGGCGGGGCGACGCCCTTTATGCGCCGTCGCCTGATGGAGCCGTTTTGATACGCCACGCCCATGTCCATCGACATGGCGACGGGCCGCCTCATGTCCATTGGCATGACCACGACGTCGCGACGGCTCATGACGCGGCGGCCATCACAACGGAGGCGCCGCCTCTCCATGACCATCGTCATAGGACCAACGCGCGCACGGCTTTACTCTTAATTCTCGGCTCATCGCCAATGGTTGAAGGTATCCCGGCCTTCTTCGCGGCGGGTAAATACGGTCCGCCGCTGATTATACTGATGTCCCTTGTGTTCGCGCTCAGTACGATCGTGACCTACGTCGTACTCTGCGTCTATTCGACCGACCGCCTGCAGCGCCTACAATTTGGCGCGTTGGAGCGTTTTGGCGAAGTATTGAGCGGCGGGTTTATCGCCCTTGTCGGCGTCGTATTTTGGCTATGGCCGGTCCTGTGACTGAGCTTATGCTGGGCCGCGTTTTCGCTGGCCGTCAATTACGGGCGAAAGGCAAGGACTGGCGTGAGCCGAAGTTTCGCCGACGGCTCCGGGCCGCGGGGCGTTTAGACAGGCGGATTAGTTTAGCCGTCGGGCGCGCAAATGTTCGGAGGACGGCCAGCAAACGGCGCCGCCGCGCCTATAGCGTTCTTCGCGGGCCAGTTCATGCCAAGCGATCGCCTCGAAAATCCACCGATCGCGCTCAGCAAATGCCTTCGCTTGCTCGGCGGCGTGCAAACACGCGATAGCGCGCTGGACGTAAGTTTCGTGAATCATGCGCGCCACAACGTCCGTCTCACGAGTTTGTTCCAAGATTTCACCACATCTAGTTGAAAGGTCTGTTCGCTGAGTTGCGGCGAGCGAGTTAACGCGCACAAACCACGATGAGGACAAGCCTGGCTTAGGACTGATGCGCCAAGAATGGCGCTTGGGGCGTTGGCGAATCGCCAGCGCGCGCTGCGAACCCTATCATTTCTCCGACCAGCGCCACCATAAGTTTTGCTGTCTTCCCAGCAATGTCGAGCAATGGATTCAATTCGACGAGTTCAGCGCTCCTTAGAGCGCCGCTTCGACGAACCATCGCCATAATTTCTCGCGCGGTTTCGATATCAGCTCCGGCCAAAACACGGGTGCCGACGCCGGGGGCGATTTGAGGGTCGAGAAAATCCGCGTCCAAGCTGACATGCAGGTTCCCGCCAGCGCGGACGACCCGGCTTAGAAAGGGCTCTAAAAGCGGCTCGACGCCGTATTTACGGACGGCCTCCATGTCATGAACATTAACGCGCGCAGCCCGCAATAATTGCTGCTCGGCGGGATCGACGCTTCGAATGCCCATTAAGCAAATGTTTTCAGGTTTTACTGGGGCCGCCAATTGAGGAAAGTATCCATCAAAGCCGTGCTGACCACTTGCGTAAGCCAAGGGAACGCCGTGAAGATTTCCGCTGCACGTACTATCGAGGGTGTGAAAGTCAGGATGAGCGTCCAGCCACAAAACAAATAATTCGCCTTCGCTCTCCTGAGCGCTGCGAGCCAGGCCAGCAAGAGAGCCTGCAGCGACACTGTGATCGCCGCCGAGCAGCACCGTTAAGCCCATCCGGCTCGATAGATGAACGGCGTCCGAAATAGCCTCGATCCAGGAAGCTACCTCAGCCAAATGTTTGATAGCTGAATTGGCGTGAACGACAGGCGGCGTGAAGGGCCTTTTTAGATCGCCGAAATCGATGACTTGGCGGCCACGGCTCCGCAACGCGTCCGCCAAGCCGGCTTCACGAAGCGCTTCTGGGCTTCTCTCGCATCCGGACCGACCGGCCCCGCAACTCACGGGGGCTCCCAAAATAATACAGGGTTTCATGTTCTCGAAGTCCGCTCGCCAACCTTGCTGCAAATGGGTGCAGGATATGGGCCGAACGCGCCTCTAGCTACGAACTCAACGCGAGCAATGACAAATGAACATCGGCGGAAAGTAAAAGCCGCGCGCAATCTCCTCGAATGACACCAGTCATCTTGGGGACAACTTCTTTGACCCCTAGCGTAATCAGGGTTCTACGCCATAAACTTTTCCCGTTCCTACGCGGACCACGGAAGACAAAGCGATGAGCATCGCGATCACCATTGTTACCGATGAACCCGGCGCTGCGCGTGTTGCATTTCGTGTTCTCGTCAATGGGATCGAGGTCGCGAAGGATCTCGGGGTCACCGAAGCTCAGACGGTCATTGAAAAGGCGCTGCGGCGAATAGCTCAGACATTCGACATTGATGCGCGAATTGCCGGCTTCGCTGAGGCGGCGACAACT
>JASLHV010000054.1 GCA_030153205.1 Roseiarcus sp.
CATTCATGCGGTGCGGCAATTCGTCACGCACGCTTCGCGGCTGCCGTACGTTCTCGCCGTTGCGCTCTTCTTCCTTGGGGCCGGACCCACGGCCGCGCAGGAGTCAGGTTCTCTCGAACTTGTCGACCCCGAAGTTTTTCGCGCTTGCGGCGATCCACGCAACCTGCCTTTCTCGAATGAGAAAGGCGAAGGCTTTGAAAATAAGCTCGCCGAGCTTTTCGCGGCGAAACTCGGCAAGAAACTTCGTTATACATATTTCCCGCAAGCGACGGGTTTTGTCAGACAGACATTGGGCGCCCATCATTGCGACGTGATTATGGGTTTCCCGCAAGGCGACGACCTCGCACAGGGGACCATTCCCTACTATCGAACGTCTTATGCGTTGGTGTTTAAACCCGGGACTGGCCTCGAAGGGGTCGTTTCGTTGAACGACCCAAAGCTCAAAGACAAACGGATAGGGCTGGTCGCGGGGACGCCGCCAAGCACTAATATGGCGATCAACGGCCTCATGAGCCACGCCAAGCCTTATCCGCTGATGATCGACACGCGATTGGATTCGTCGGCTCAAGCGATGATCGACGATCTTACGCGCGGCGACATCGATTGCGGAATTTTGTGGGGCCCCATGGCTGGGTACTATGCGCTGCGGACAACGCCGCCTCTCGCCCTGACCTCGCTCGTCAAGGAGACTTCGGGTCCGCCAATGATCTATCGGATCGGAATGGCGGTACGCCAATCTGATCAGGAGTTCAAACGCGTCCTCAACAAATTGATCGCCGATAACCAGGAGGAGATTAATAAGCTGCTGATCAGCTACGGCGTCCCGTTGCTTGATGAGGCCAATGCGCCGATCACTGCGGACAATTTGTCGCAGAAACCATGAGCGACGTCGCGGCGGTCGGGTTCTTCGTTCTTCTTTTTGTCTGCGCTAACGCCCCTGCGGCGCAGGACGCCGATGACATGGTCGCGGAGCCCGAGGCCTATCGGCTTGAGGATTATCGTGCGCCGACGCCGGCAACGCTGCGCGGGGCGAAGGTTTTGTCCACTGAAGAGGCAGCCACGATTTGGCGCGCGCACGGGGCTGCGTTTGTCGATGTTCTGCCTCAAGCCCCTCGCCCCAAGGGTCTACCTTCGGGTACTTTATGGCGAGATAAACCGCGTCTCGACATTCCGGGCGGGGTCTGGCTGCCGGACACTGGGTATGGCGAGTTGGCTCCGGTGACCCTTGACTACTTCGTCCGAGGTCTGGAAAAAGTCACGAGCGGCGATCGCTCAAAACTACTCGTCTTCTATTGTCAGGCGAATTGCTGGATGTCATGGAACGCGGCGAAGCGCGCTCTTTCGCGCGGCTACCTCAACGTCGACTGGTATCGCGAAGGAACAGATGGGTGGTCAGCCGCAGGACTGCCGTTACAAAACGCTACCCCCGAGCCAAGGCCGGACGACCCTTAGCCATCCTCTCGTTTTCATTGGGCGTTCGCCGCATCCTGAATCAGGTGCGACAAATCAAATAGACGCTTTTCAATCAACGTCGGCACCTCGCAAACATAGTTAAGCGAGAGCTTTCGATCTTCGAATATCCGCGTCTCCCAGGCAAGCTGACTAGCGAGCTTGTCTGCCTCGGCTTGATCGCCCCCCGACTGGTCTTCGGACGCCTGCATCTTCCGAGTCTTCTCGCGAATGTCTTCGGCCATTTCCCTTTCTTTGTGAGAGAAACGCTCGATGCCGCTCATAACCTCGCTGCGCTGCGCATTGAGCATGGAGAAAAGCCCGGCAAAGAGCGTGATGGCTCGCGCCTGCCTGACATCCGCAGGTCCGGCGATAAAATCGCCAATCAGCTTTTGCGCTTCGCTCATCGACGTGCGGCGCGCCGCCAACCGAGCGATGATATCTGCAATATTCGGATCGTCAGACGGCGCCTTCTCAAGGCTTGCTATCGAGGGTCCGCTCCATACGCTCGCGACTGAGATTTCCGGTACTTTCAGTTGCTGGCATGGCCAGTCGGGATAACGAGGGTCCACCGCCACCGCGGGTTCCACGCGCAAAAGGATCACAAGCGCCAAGCCGATCGATATCTTCCGCATTGCGCGCCTCCGAAGGAAGGCAATTCATTGGTTTCAATCTATCGCAAGCCGACGTGCGCGCAAAACGAAGTGTCGCCCCTTGTCAGAAAAATGCGGCCTCCTATAGTCGAAAAGTATTCGTTTTGCGTTGAGGATCGTGATTTGACCGGGTTTCTCGCGAGCGTCTCGAACGGCGACGAAGCTTCGATCGCCTGCGAGCAAGGCGCGGATTTCATCGACGCAAAGGATCCAAGCCGCGGCGCTCTTGGCGCTTTACATCCCGACGCCGTGCGGCAGATCGTCGCCGCAGTGGCCGATCGAGCGCCAATCAGCGCCGTTGCCGGCGATTTGCCCATGGAGCCCGACATCATTCGCGCCGCTGCTGAAGCGCTTTGCGATACTGGGATCGACTATCTCAAAGTAGGCTTATTCCCCGGCCCGCAGCGCGAGGCTTGTATCGAGGCGTTGGCGCCGCTCGCCATGCGGATCAAATTGATCGGCGTGATGTTCGCGGATCTCGACGTCGACATCAACTTGATTCCGCTCATGCGCCAAGTCGGCTTCGCCGGCGTCATGATCGATACAGCGGAAAAGAACGGCAAGCGTTTGCTCGATTATTGTGATCTCACGGCTTTGCTACAATTCGTTGAGACGGCGCAGGCCCGACAACTTCTGGCCGGGCTCGCCGGCTCGCTCGAACCTCCCGATATTCCGCGCTTGCTCAGCCTGTCTCCCGACTTTCTGGGTTTTCGCGGCGCCCTTTGTGATGGGAAGGGGCGCTTGGGCGTTATCAGTTCAGAAGCGACCGCTTTGGTTCGTGCGCTGATTCCGCGCAAAAAGATCGGTGACGTTGAAGAGCGAAGCATGTCGCGCGTGGATTACGGCTTGTTGGCCGCGCAGTGCTTTTCTAATGATCCTCGCAAAGGTTCAGGAGCGACTGAGCGCATATTCGTGCGCGACTTTGTGCTGTCGGCGCGGATCGGCGCCTACGCAAGCGAGCAGACGAAACCTCAGCGCATTCGCTTTAATGTCGACATCGACATCAAGCGTCTGGACCATGTCGCCAAAGATATGCGCGACGTTTTTTCTTACGACATCGTGACTGACGGTATAGCATTAATCCTTGCGGCTGGACATATTGCGCTCATTGAGACGTTGGCTGAACAGGTGGCGGCGATGGCGCTCGCCCATCCGCGCGTCTTTCGAGTCACGGTGCGAGTCGAAAAGCTCGACGTCGGGCCGGGGAGCGTGGGCGTCGAAATTGTGCGCGAACGCGCAACAGAAGCGAGTGAAGTACTTCGCCGTTTTCCGGGTTCGGCGCCAGCAGCGAAGCGCGTCCCTTGATCAGTATCTACAGCGGATGAGGGCGACGCGCCTTCCCTTATTTCACCAGTGGACACCCGCCCTGATCAATTGGCCGGAACGCCAAGTTCGCGGGAATCGTCTGGACAAGGTCATAGACGTCGTAGCGGCTCTTCGACGCTTGAGGCGATTTAACTTTAAAGACGTACATAGGATGCGTCGCGCGTCCGTCAGGCCGAATGACTACTTGTCCGAACAAGAGATCGTTGATCGGCGCGCTGCGCATCTGCGCGACGATTACATCGCCTGCGATCGTATTGGCGGCCTTCGCAGCGCGAAGATAGGCGAGCGTCGCCGAATAGGCGGCGGCCTGGTCCTCTGTCGGCATACGGCCACCCATGCGTTTGGCGAAGCGCTCGCTGAAGGCGCGCGTCGCGTCATTCATGTCCCAGTAGAACGCCTCGGACAGCATCAAACCTTGCGCCGTCGATAAGCCTAAAGCATCGATATCCGTGATTTGCAGGAATAGCGCCGCGAGCCTTCTATCTGAACCGAGCACTTGGAAATCGGCGGCTTGCCTGATGGCGTTGATCGCGTCCGCGCCAGTATCGGCGAGCGCGATGACCTTTGCGCCCGAGGCCTGAGCCTGCAGGAGATAGGAGCCGAAGTCCGTGACGCCGAGCGGGTGAGCGACCGAACCCACGACAGCGCCGCCCGCCTTTGCGATCGCTTCTCCGGCGTCACGCTGCAGAGCCTTACCGAGGGCATAGTCGAAACTTATGAAAAACCAAGTCGCGCCGCCCATTTTGGTGATCGCTCCGCCGACGGCATTGCCAAGCGCCCAAGTATCGAGCGCCCATTGGACTGTGGTCGGCTGACAGGCCTTCCCGGTGAGATCCGATGTTGCGGTGGCCGAGGCAAGCATGACGCGATTTTTTTCATGCATGAGAGAATTGACCGCGAGACCGACGCCGGAATTTGCGAGATCGACGATCGCGTCGACCCCTTCCTCGTCTAGCCAACGCCGCGCAATCGACACGCCAAGATCAGGCTTGTTTTGATGATCCGCCGAGACGATCTCAACGGTAAGGTTGCCGGCCTCGGCTGCAAAATCTTCCGCGGCGAGTTGAGCGCCGACGAGCGAGCCCTTGCCGACCTGATCGGCGAAGGGACCGGAAAAATCACTCAACACCCCGATTTTGATTTTGTCGCCGGGAATTTGCGCCTGAGCTTGCGGATTGCCCGTCAACGCAAGGGCAATCACAATGGCAGCGTTTCGCAGTGCTTGAAAAAGCCGGCTCATAAAATACTCCTGGCTCGCTGCGAAGATCGCCGACTACCTCGAACGAATTGACGATCGGGTCGGCGAGCGCCGCGCGGGAAATTATTCGAAGAAGATACTTGGCGGCCCGAGCCGGACCGCAATTCGCATCATTTCGCGGGGCTCGGATCGCGCCCGGCCCCGCTAATCGTTCGTCGATCTAAATTGGGCGTCTAAGCCGCTGCTCCGAACGGATGCTTGACGGAGTCGCGCTTCGAAGCGACTTCAGAAGCCTTTGGCTCGCCGCTCACCGCACGCGCTATCGCCTCCTTCACCGCACGATAGTTGTAGTCCTGGATCTTCTTGTCGTCCGCGGCTTCCCAATGAATGAAGACCCCAACGCAGATGAAAAGATTGTCCGCCTCGTCCGCCGGGATGACGCCCTCCGCAACGCTATCGGCGACCGCCTTCGCAACGCCATATTGCGCCGGACCAAACATCTGAACCGCTTGCTTGGCGCCCTTGATCGTCACCTTGTTGAACATGACCGTCGACGGCTTGGCCATCAGATTCGGCGTCAAAACCGCAAGCAACGACGTAAACCCGTCCTTGTTGTTCGTCAGGCAATTCACAAATGCCGTTTCCGCCGAACTTCCCCGCGGACCAATCAAAAGATCAATATGGGCGACTTCATTGCCATCGCCCACAAGCGACTCGCCAACACATAATTTATCGATTTTCGCCATAGCTCGCCTCCCGAAATCAATGCCGAACGATAGACAGCACCTTGCGACCTATCGCGCTCGGCGTTGCACTATCCTTGTTTTCAGCGTTCGGAAGGGGAGCTTCAATCTCCCCCACGGACCGGTTGGCCGGATAGCTCGCACGGGAATTTCCCCGCA
>JASLHV010000409.1 GCA_030153205.1 Roseiarcus sp.
CGTACGATCGAATCGTCGATGAGCACGATCCGCTTCCCTTCGACCACGACGCGATTGGCGCTGTGTTTCATGCGCACGCCGAGTTCGCGGATCGCCTGCGTCGGCTGGATGAAGGTGCGGCCGATGTAATGGTTGCGAATAATGCCGAGTTCGAAGGGAACGCCGCAGGCCTGCGCATAACCGAGCGCCGCCGGTACGCCGGAATCGGGCACGGGTACGATGACATCGGCGGCGGCCGGCGCCTCGCGGGCGAGTTCGGCGCCCATGGCCTTGCGCGCCTCATAGACCGGACGTCCGTGCACGATCGAATCTGGCCGGGCGAAATAGATATATTCGAAGATGCAAGGCCGCATCGCGCGCGTTGGAAACGGCTTGATACTTTGGATCCCCTCGCGGGACATGACGACGATTTCGCCATTCTCGACATCGCGTACGAATTTCGCGCCGATAATGTCGAGCGCGCATGTCTCGGAGGCCAGGATCGGACAGCCGTCGAGTTCGCCGAGCACCAGCGGGCGTATGCCGAGCGGATCGCGCGCGCCGATCAGCTTCTTATTGGTCAGCGCGACAAGCGCATAAGCCCCTTCGATCTGCCGCAAGGCTTCGATGAAACGCTCGAGAAGCAGCGGACGGCGCGAGCGCGCCACAAGATGGAGAATCGCCTCGGTGTCCGAGGTTGACTGGCAGATCGCGCCCTGCCGGATGAGATCGCGGCGCAGCGTCAGGCCGTTGGTGAGATTGCCGTTATGGGCCACCGCCAGGCCGCCGCCGTCGAGTTCGGCGAAAAGCGGCTGTACGTTGCGCAGGATCGTCTCGCCTGTCGTCGAATAGCGGACATGGCCGACAGCGGCGTCGCCGGGCAATCGTTCGATCGTCGTGGCGTTGGAAAAGTGATCGCCGACCAGGCCGAGCCGCCGTTCTGAGTGGAAGCGCTTGCCGTCGAAGGCGACGATGCCCGCCGCCTCCTGCCCGCGATGCTGAAGCGCGTGCAGGCCGAGAGCGGTGATCGCCGCCGCGTCGGGGTGGCCAAAAATGCCGAATACGCCGCACTCCTCGCGCAGCCGGTCGGCGTCGAGATCGAAAGTCTGCTCGTTTGGAATCATGGCCCTAAAATGCGCGCCGATGAGCCCGGCGCCAAGACGCGGGCGTGATCAATTATTTTGCTTTCCAGGCTGTTTGTTAATAATCGCATCCAGTTTCTGTTTATCTGCGCTTCCCGGCGTGGCGTCCGACTTCTTTTGCTGGGGCGCAGGAGCGGGCGCCGCTGGGGCCGGAGCGGCGGGCGTCGTGGTCGATGGCGCGGCCCCGGTGCCCTGGTCGTCCGGCGCCTGTTCATCGGGCGCGACCGACGCTTTGCCGTTCTTGAACCAATTCTCGATCGTATGCTCGGCGTCTTCAGGGAGCATCTGAACAACCCGGTCAGCCGTTGCGGTCAAGATCGGCCGGGTCTTGGCGTCCTTGACCCATTGCGGCTGCTGCTTGTCGGCGACGAGCCAATTGAAAATTGCAAAGGCGACGACCGCGAGCAGAAAGCCGCGGGCGACGCCAAAGAGGAAACCGAGCGAACGGTCCAACGCGCCGATCTTGCTGTCGAGAATGGCGTCCGAAATCCGCACCGTGAAAGTGGAGACGATAATCAAGGTGACAAAGAAAATCGCGGCGGCGCAGGCGGCCTGGGCGATGACCTCCTTATGGATGTAAGGGGTCGCATAGGGCATCAGATAGGGGTAGAAAAAATAAGCGGCCGCAGCAGCCGCCACCCAAGAGCCGATCGCCAGCACCTCGCGCGTGAACCCGCGCACCATCGATAGAAACGCCGATATCAGAACAATGACGATCACACCGAGATCGAGATAAGACGGCATTTCATCGGCCTCGTGCGATTGCGTCCGCTTGGGGCCCCGCCGGCCCCCGTATTCGCTGCGCCTTATAGCGAAGCTCGTTCATTTCGTCATCCTCTGCCGGGTTTTGCCCATTTCCGCGCCGCTCGCCGCGATTTCTGCGACAAGGCCCGCGACCGAGGAGATATCCGCGCGCGCGATTCTTGCGGTCTCGTCCTTTTCCTTATTTGCGGCGGCGGGCGCGACCGCGCGGCGAAAGCCGAGCTTAGCCGCCTCTTTCAGGCGAAGTCCGGAATGAGCGACGGGTCTCACCGCGCCGGAAAGGCCGATTTCGCCGAAATAGACCGAATCAGGCGGCAAATGCGCGCCGACGAGCGAGGAGACGAGCGCCGCGGCAGCCGCGAGATCCGCGGCGGGCTCGGCGATTTTCAACCCGCCGGCGACGTTCAGATAAATGTCGTACTGACCGAGCTTCAGCCCGCCATGCGCTTCAAGGACAGCGAGAATCATGGCCAGCCGGCTGGAGTCCCAGCCGACGACGGCGCGGCGCGGCGTGCCCAGCGTCGTCGGCGCGACAAGCGCCTGGATTTCCACCAAGAGCGGCCGCGCGCCTTCAATGCCGGCAAAGACGGCCGCTCCGGGGCTCGAACCATCGCGCCCGGCGAGAAATAACGCGGAAGGGTTGGCGACTTCGCTCAGGCCGCCGCCAGTCATCTCGAAGACGCCGATCTCGTCGGTCGGCCCGAATCGGTTCTTCGTCGCCCGCAAGATGCGAAAGGCGTGCGCGCCGTCGCCTTCAAAGGACATGACCGAGTCGACCATATGCTCGACGACGCGCGGGCCGGCGATCTGCCCATCCTTCGTGACGTGGCCGACAAGAATGATCGCCGCGCCGCTGCGCTTGGCAAAGTGAATGAGGCGCTGCGCCGAAGCGCGCACTTGCGTCACGGTTCCCGGGGCCGATTCGACCGTATCGCTCCACATGGTCTGGATCGAATCGATGATGACCAGGCTCGGCGTCTCGCCGACGGCAAGGGTCGCGACAATGTCTTCGACTCCCGTCTCGGCCGCGAGTTCTACTTTGGCGTCGGCAAGGCCAAGTCGAAAGGCGCGCAGGCGCACCTGCGTAGTCGACTCCTCCCCTGAAATATAGACGACACGGCCGTTCCGCCGGGCCAGCGAGGCGCAGGCCTGGATAAGCAAGGTCGACTTGCCGATGCCCGGCTCGCCGCCGATCAGCGCCACCGAGCCCGGCACAAGGCCGCCGCCGGCGACCCGGTCAAGCTCATTGAGGCCGGTAATGATCCGCGGCTCGTGTCGTGTCTCGCCCGCAAGGCCCTCCAGCGCAAACGCCCGTCCCTTATCGCCGCGCCGCGCGACCGCGCCGCCGATTCCAGAGGCCTCCGCCTCCTCGACGATCGTGTTCCATTCGCCGCAGGATTCGCATTTCCCCTGCCAGCGCCGAGTGATCGCGCCGCAATTCTGGCAGACGAAGACGGACTTTCCTTTGACCATGGACTACGGAAGCCGGATTCGCCGCATAATGTCGAGCGCGACTCTTATGGCGGCGGGTCCTTGTCCGTATTCACTTTGGCGGGCGCGGGGGTGAAATCCACCCCCTCTTTTTCCCTCAGCGCGGCAAGCCTTGCGCCTTCCCCAGCAACGAGAGCGAACAAGGCCTCCGGATTCTGCGTCCGCAGCGAAATCGCCGCCAACTCCCTGCCCTCGGCGACCACGATTTCGCGTTGCTGCGCGGCAAGGCCGTCGAGAATGATATCAGCGGCTTTATCGGCCGGCATGCCGCCTTCGATATTGGCGTCCGTGCGCCCAAACGTGGATCCACGCGCATCCAAGGCGTTTACCGCAATACCGGTCCGTACCGAACCGGGGAAAACCACACTGACGCTGATCCCATAGGCGGTTTCGATCTCGGCGCGTAAAGCATCGAAATAGCCGACGCAGGCATGTTTGGCCGCGCAATAGCCGGTGCGAAGCGGGACGCCGACCTTGCCCGCGACCGAACTGACGATCGCAATCTGGCCCGACCGCCGCTCGATCATCATGGGAAGGATGAGCTGGGTGAGTTGCAGCGGCGCGAAGAAGTCAACCTCCATCAATCGGCGATACACATCAAGGCCCGTATCACGGGCGAGGCTCCGCTGACTGACGCCGGCGTTGTTGATCAAAAGATCGACGCCGCCGCGCCACCTCCAGGCGGATTCGGTAGCAACGGAGAGGGCCGCAGCGTCCGTCGCCTCAAACGGCAAGACCAAGGAAGCGCCGCCGATCTCTCTTGCGACGCGTTCGAGTTCGCCGGCTCGCCGTCCCGATAGAACGACGGCGGCGCCTCGGGCCGCCAATCCCTTCGCCAACGCTTCACCGATGCCGGAGGATGCGCCGGTGACCCAGACGACTTTTCCTTCAAAGGCCATTTGTCTCCTCCGCGATTGTCGACTACCCTCCGACGTACCGCCGATGGTAACGTGGTCCGAGGCTCGTCAAAACATGGTAGCCAATGGTCCCCGATCGTGCGCCGAGTTCGTCGACGCCAATCTCGTCGCCGAGAATTGTCGCATAATCGCCCGGCGATAATGCGGACTCAGCAAGCTCAGTCACATCGGCGACGCATAGGTCCATCGAAACGCGGCCGACGAGCGGGCAGCGCTTGCCGGCGATGAGAACATCGGCGACGCTCTTTGCTGCCGTTGCGCCCGCCGTTCGGGGCAAGCCGTCGGCGTAGCCAAGCAACAATGTTGCAAGGCGCGTCGGCCGCGTCGCTGTCCATTGCGCGTTATAGCCGACGCTGGCGCCAGGCTCGATCCAGCGCACCTGCTGAATGCGCGCCTCGAGCCGTACGACGCTGTTCATGGGATTGGGCGAGCCCGGCGTCGGATTGCCGCCGTAAAGCGCGTAGCCGGGACGGACGAGATCATAGACCGGCCGACGAGCCAGAAAAATCCCGGACGAATTAGCAAGGCTGGCGGGAACGCCGGGAAATACGGCCCGGGCCATTTCAAATCGTGCGATTTGTTCATCATTGAGGGGATTGTCCGGCTCCTCGGACGAGACGAAATGGCTCATCACGAGACCGACGCCAAGCTTCCGTCGATCGTACCCCTGAATCGCCGCTTCGAGCTCGTTCATAGAAGCAAAGCCAAGACGGCTCATCCCGGTATCAAGATGAATGGCGCAGAGCGGCGCGCCCGGACGCGTCGCAAAAGGCGCCCAGCGCGCGAGTTCGTCCGGGGAGCCAATCACCGGCGAAAGCGCGTGAACGATATAGCCCGACGGGTCGGCGCCCGCTTGCAAACCGTTCAGCACGAAGACTCTCGGCGACGCGCCGACCGCAGCGCGGGCGCGCACGCCTTCTTCAATCTGCGCCACGAAGAATGTCTTGCAGCCAGCCTCTCGAAGCGCGCGGGCCGCAGGCTCGATGCCCGTCCCATACGCATTCGCCTTGACGACGCCCGCGCATTCCGCCGGCGCCGCTTGTTTGGCGAGAAGTCGCCAATTGTCCGCCAGCGCCGCAAGATCGATAGTCAGCACGCCGGCGGCGGCGTTGACGGAGGGGCTTAGTTCGAAGGGAGAGATCATGGACCGGATAGTATGCAAAAAGATTGAAAACGCGACCTCCGACTCAACATGCGAGCCTCAGCGCCAAGGCTTCCTCTCTCCACTAAAGCGGCGAGCGGGGACTTCGGCGTCGCATCTCGCTATGCATCGCAACGCTCGGCCTCGACTTAGTACCTCTCCGGCATTTGATCGTCTCGCGCCAGATTGCCGAAACGCGTCAGCTCCGCCTCGAATTGCAACTCGACCGTGCCCGTCGGACCATGACGCTGTTTGCCGATAATGACTTCCGCACGGCCATAGGCCCGCTCCATCTCATTCTGCCAGGCCGTATGCTCCTCGGTGCCTGGCCGCGGCTCTCGGTTTTTGAGATAATATTCTTCTCTGAACACGAAGAGCACGACGTCGGCGTCCTGCTCAATGGAGCCGGATTCGCGCAAGTCCGAGAGCTGCGGCCGTTTGTCGTCGCGCTGTTCGACTTGGCGCGAGAGCTGCGACAGCGCCACGATTGGAACGTTGAGTTCCTTGGCCAGGGCTTTCAGTCCCGTAGTGATCTCGGTCAATTCCTGGACACGATTGTCACCGCGCGACTTCGAGCCGGAGAGAAGCTGCAAATAATCGACGACAAGAACATCCAGCCCGCGCTGACGTTTCAAGCGTCGCGCCCGCGCGGTCAATTGCGCGATCGATATACCGCCGGTCTGGTCGATATAGAACGGGATTGACTGCATATCGCGCATCGCCTGGGTAATGCGATGGAAATCCTGTTCGCTGATATCGCCGCGCCTGATCTTGTTCGAGGCAACGCCCGATTGCTCGGCGATAATACGCGTCGCCAATTGCTCCGCCGACATTTCCAGCGAGAAGAAACCGATGATGCCGCCGTTTACAGTTTCCCGCGTTCCATCGGCGCGCGTCTCTGCTTGATAAGCTTTAGCGATGGCGAAAGCGATGTTGGTCGCGAGCGCGGTCTTGCCCATGCCAGGGCGTCCGGCGAGAATAATCAAATCGGACGATTGCAGCCCGCCCATTTTATTGTCGAGATCGACGAGGCCAGTGGCGATGCCGCTGAGGTGCCCGTCGCGCTCGTAGGCTTTTGCCGCCATGTCGATCGCGATCTTGAGCGCGTCGGAGAATCGGGCGAAGCCGCCGTCATAGCGTCCGCCCTCGGCGATCTGGTACAACCGCCGCTCGGCGTCCTCGATTTGCTCGCGCGGGCTCGAATCGACCGGCGCGTCATAGGCGACATTGACGACGTCCTCGCCGATCCGGATCAATTCGCGGCGCATCGCGAGGTCATGAATCGTACGACCGTAATCATTGGCGTTGATGATCGTCGTCGCCTCGGCGACGAGGCGGGCGAGATATTGCGGCACGCTGATCCCGCCGAGATCATGGTCGCCGAGAAAACCTTTCACCGTAATCGGCGAGGCCAGCTTGCCGGCGCGAATCAATTGACCGGCGATTTCGTAAATACGCCGGTGCAATTCGTGCGAAAAATGCTCGGACTGCAAAAAGTCGGAAACGCGATCGAAGGCGTCGTTATTGATCAGGATTGCGCCGAGCAGCGCCTGTTCGGCCTCGATATTTTGGGGCGCGGCGCGATGCGGCGCCTCCGGAGAACGGGCATCGAGTCGGCTGGAGAATTGTTCGACGGTCGCCATGTTGCTTCGTATTGATTTTGAGGAAACGCGAACGCCGACTCAACACGCTCGCCGCCGGGGCAAACTACGCCCGCCCGCCGGCAAGGACCGGTGTCATGCCTCAAACCTCCCCTCTTGCAAAGGGGCTCGGGTTGACGCCTCGCTGGGAGCCGCGTTTGTCCCCAATATGCTCAGCGGATGTCTTTTTGTAGGCGAAGGCGACAGAAGACGCTTGACTGTGGCGCCGGCGTCGGAGGCGCTGGCGGACAACGCCTTTCCCCTCTTTCCTGGCGGCCAATAAAAAGGGCGGCCCGAAGGCCGCCCTTGGAAGCTTTTGCGAGCGCTCCCGCTTAGTAGGAATAGTACATCTCGAACTCGACGGGATGCGGCGTCATTTCGAAGCGCTGAACGTCGATCATCTTCAACTCGATATAGCTGTCGATGAAATCGTCGCTGAAGACATCGCCCGCCTTGAGGAAGGCGCGATCCTTATCGAGGTTCGAGAGCGCCTCGCGCAACGAACCGCAGACGGTTGGAATCTTCTTCAATTCCTTCGGGGGGAGGTCGTAAAGATCCTTGTCCATCGCCGCGCCCGGATCAATCTTATTCCTGATGCCGTCGATGCCGGCCATCAACATCGCCGCGAAGGCGAGGTACGGATTGGCCATCGGATCAGGGAAGCGTACTTCGACGCGCTTGGCCTTCGGATTGGCCGTCCACGGAATACGGCAGGAGGCCGAGCGGTTACGCGCCGAATAGGCGAGCAAGACCGGAGCTTCGAAGCCGGGGACGAGGCGCTTGTAGGAGTTCGTCGAAGGATTGGTGAAGCCGTTCAGCGCTTTGGCGTGCTTGATGATGCCGCCGATATAATAGAGGCACTCCTGGCTGAGGTCGGCGTATTTGTTGCCGGCCATGATCGGCTTGCCGCCCTTCCAGATCGACTGATGGACATGCATGCCCGAGCCATTGTCGCCATAGACCGGCTTCGGCATGAAGGTCGCCGTCTTGCCGTAGCTCTGCGCGACCTGGTGGATGCAGTATTTATAGATCTGCATATGGTCGGCCATCATCACCAAGGGGCCGAATTTCAATCCGAGTTCGTGCTGGGCTGAAGCGACTTCGTGGTGATGCTTTTCGACGACGGCGCCCATCTGCGCCATTGAGGCCAGCATCTCGCCGCGCATGTCTTGAGCCGAATCCTGCGGGGGAACCGGGAAATAGCCGCCCTTGGTGCGCACGCGGTGGCCGAGATTGCCGCCCTCATAATTGGTGTCGGAGTTTGTCGGCAGCTCAACCGAGTCAAGCGTGAAGCCAGTGTTATAGGGCTCGGAGGCGAAACGTACGTCGTCGAAGACGAAGAACTCGGCTTCAGGTCCGAAGAAGGAGGTGTCGCCGATGCCGGTCGACTTCAGATAGGCGTCGGCCTTTTTGGCGATGCCGCGCGGATCGCGATTGTAGGGCTGACCGCTCGCTGGATCGAGAATGTCGCAGACGATCGACATCGTCGAGGCGGCGAAGAAGGGATCCATACAGGCGGAGGTCGGATCCGGCATTAACGTCATGTCGGATTCGTTGATCGCCTTCCAACCGGCGATCGAGGAGCCGTCGAACATCAGGCCGTCGGCGAAGGCGTCCTCGTTGATCAGAGTCTGGTCGAAGGTGACGTGCTGCCACTTGCCGCGCGGGTCGGTGAAGCGCAGGTCGACATATTTGACGTCATTGTCCTTGATCGCCTTGAGGACATCCTTGGCGGTCTTCATGTTTCCCTCTCTTGGGTTCCTTGGTCGGTCCATCCGCCTAGCGCCGCACGCGTCAGGCAAGTTCGGATTTTTGAGAAATCAGACGGCGTCCGCCCCGGTTTCGCCGGTTCGGATGCGAATTGCTTCCTCGATATGCGATACAAATATCTTGCCATCGCCGATCCGCCCGGTTTGCGCGGCTTTGCGGATCGCTTCGACCGCGGCGGCCAGACGATCGTCGGCGACCACGACCTCGACTTTCACCTTCGGCAAGAAATCCACGACATATTCAGCGCCGCGATACAGCTCGGTATGGCCTTTCTGCCGTCCGAAGCCCTTCGCCTCGATGACGGTGATGCCCTGGACGCCGGCTTCCTGCAGCGCCTCCTTCACTTCATCGAGCTTGAAAGGCTTGATGATCGCTTCAATCTTTTTCATTGCGGTCGGCCTCGATCGGGCTTTAGAAAACAGGACCGCCGGCGAACGCGTATTTCCCCCCGACGGCCGCCTTGGCTGTGGGGTCCATAGCATCCCCTTTACGTTTACGCCAAGTCTGAAGGCGGAACTCAAATCAGGTCGTCGCGGATAGTTTCTCCTAGGGAAAACCCTGGCTTTGACCGGACCAGCGCGCCCTGCCCAACAAATTAGCGGTTTGCTTAATAAATAAGCGGCAGCGCTCTAAACCGTCGGCGCAGACTCGCCTGACGGAAACACCCGCCACGAATTGAGCCCGGCCTTGGCGACGACCGTGCGGCCGGTTTTCGCGACCGCGACCAGATGGGCGAAGACCCGGGGCGACCGCCAGGCCATCGGCCGATGAGGCTCGCAAACGGCGCGATATTCGCCGCTGTCGTCATCTTCCATAAACAGCGTGCCGATCCGGTCAGGCCGCATGTGCGCCGGCAAGGTCCGCTCCGTCAGCCACAAGCATTCGAACTCCCGGCAAACCGGCGGCCGCGAGGCGTAAATCGCGCAACCGCCCGCGGCCACGCAATTGACGCAAGGTAGCCCGGGCGGCTTCTTGAACTCGATGATTTCAAGCGCCGTGCAACACATCATGCACGAGCCGCAAGACTTACCGGGAACCGACGCCATTTTTTCCTCGTGGATCCTCAAACAGGACGAATCGCCCCGCGCTCGACAGTTAACGGCAACTTAGCATTTGGGCCCGCCAAGAAACACGGTTCCCCTTGATGTCGGCGATCCGCGTAACAGTCCCGCAAGTTTTGACTGCTATTCGTTAGGTAATGAAGACATTCGTCAGTGATATGCCAACTCGAGCGTGAGCGTTCGGCTTCAATGAGCACACCCTTCTATAGTCGTTGCAAGGCGACGCTTAAGGCCGTTTGGCGGCGCAATCTTGCGAAGGTTGTTCGCAATACGGACGGCGCCACCGCCGTCGAATTCGCATTGGTCGCAGCGCCCTTTTTCGCTTTGCTCATCGCCATTCTCGATGTGGCCTTGATCTTCGTGGCTCAGGAGGCCCTGGAAACTGCGGTCGAGCAGGCTGCGCGCCTCGTTCTGACGGGGCAGGCGACCTGCGCCACAGTCACTACCTCCTGCACGCCGCTGACCGCTGCCACGTTCAAGCAGACCGTCTGCAACGAACTTCCCGGCGCATTCACCTGCGGCAGCACGGCGCCGTCCGGGACAGGCTACACGATGACCGGCGTCATGGTCGATCTGCAGACCGCGACGGCCTTCACGAGCGCCAACACCGGGGCCCCAGCGCTGACCTATTCCGGTGGCTCCGTCAGCAACATCTGGCAGTTCCAGCCGGGCCAGGCGGGTTCGATCGAGGTGATGCGCGTCATGTATCAATGGCCCGTCTTTCCCGGGCCGCTCAATTTGAACTTCGCCAACCTAACCAACGGCGCCTATCTGCTGATGGCGACCGCGGTCTTCCGGAACGAGCCGCAATGAACGCCCCGCGCCACGCGCACGTTGAGCGCATCAAGACTCTGCCCGCCCGCTTGTCTGCGTTCTTTCGCGGGCCGAATGAACGCAGCGGCATCGCTGCGACCGAGTTCGCGTTGATCTTGCCGGTTATGCTGATCCTGTTCACCGGGATGCTCACTTATGGATTTGCGATCGAGATCAATCGCAAAGTGACGCTTACGGCGCGCAACATCGCCGATCTCGTGACACAATATGAGACGTTGACAACGTCCGACATGAACACCCTGCTTAACTCGGCCTCGCAGGTGATGGCGCCCTTCTCGTTGGCCACCACGACGCTGGTCGTCGCGCAGGTTTCGGTCGACTCCAGCAATAACGCGACGATCTCGTGGAGCGAGCAACTCGCCAATGGAACGATCACCTCGCCAGCATCAGGCTACCCCGCCGGCACGCCGGTGAGTTTGCCGGCCAACGTAGTTCAGCCAATCGCGACAGGCCGTTGCCCCACCAGTCCAGCGACCGTACCGAATCCGACTGGCGCCTGCGTCATCTGGGGTCACGTCTCTTATGCCTATACGCCGATGATCGGGTACAACGTCACGGGTCCGATTACCCTGACCGACGATATGTACATGAATCCGCGCCTTTCGACAGGCGTGACAATCAACGCGGCGCAGACGACGCCTTAGAACCTCGCTGGCGGAAGCAGTCCCGACGGCGTCGCCTCCAAGGCGACCAAGCGGCTCCGCTGGAAAGCCCGACACGTTTGAAGGCCGAAAGAAGCGCCGGCGCTTGAGATTGGCCGCGCCCGGTCCGAAAAGGACCCTCGCGATTGAGTCGCGTTCGGGCCGGGGGCCGGACGGCAGGCTGTCTGCGCGAAAATCTCTCAGCTCCCCATTGGGCGACGTCTTCGAGGCGCTCGAGATCCATCGGCCGCATCTATGATCGAAGCAGGCGACGAGCGAGACCGGTTTCGGCGACTGCCGGTAGTCGGCTTAGGCTCGCTTACCGCCGGGCAAGAAGGCTTTCGTCCCGCTCATACGCTCCGGGCACGGGCCCTTCGAATACATCGCCGGTACGACAGGGCAAACTCGGCCTTTCCGGAGTCGTGATTCCGAACGCGTTGAGCAATCTCGTCCGCGGCGATCGATGCGCCCTCGACGGTCGGCCCGAATCTGTCGCCATCCGACCGGCTTGATACGGATTTTCCGTCGTCGATCCGCGGGACGTTGTCGGGAACCTTTATTCAAATGTTGGATCGTTAGCCGGAGCAACAGGTTGAGCCCGCCCTTGCGTACGCGATCCGGCCGCCTCTGTGGGGAGAGGCGGCCGGAACGGAAGGGATCTACGCCGCTATTGCGTGAGGTGCGAACTCTGCAACGCCATTTGGAAGAGCGTCACCAGCGCCGCGGAAATATCCTCGCCGACTTGGACCTGATAGAAAAGGCCGGGCGAGGCGCAATTGTTCTGGAGCGCGGGGCCAACCGTGTCGACGCCATTTGGTTGGAATTGGTAGATATGGTTGTCGTACCAACTATTCAAGCCGCCAGCGTCAAGCGGATAGTAGGTCGTATAGAGAATAGCGATCTTGATGCCGCGATTCTTGATCGCCGTGCAGGTCGCGACGGAAGGAACCGTCGATGTGTTCGTGCCGGGGTTCGTCGTCGCGCTTGCGGCCATCGGCGCCTCCTGCCGTTTGTTGCTGGGGCAAGATTCCGACGTACCGGAGGTGATCGAACTCACGCACTCATCCTCCATGCCGTCGGTGACGATCATCAGAACTTCGGCTGGATTGTCGCCGACGGCCCCATCGCCCGGGGTCGGCATCGCGCTATTCATCCCCGTCAGCATCGCATCGACATTCGTATCGGCGTCGGCATTCGCCGTAATGGTCGAACAAGTCGTTGTGGTGACTCCCCTTGTCGTGGTCGTTGTCCACTTCGTGCAGATATTGTTGTTGCTATAGACCGCCATCAATTGGATCGGACTCGGGGTCGCATTGAGATTGGATTGCAGGGTCGAAAGAGTCGACGTCAGCGCATAGAGAGTATGGAGGCTTGCGTCGAATGTATTGACGGCGATCCGGTAAGTCGGCGTCCAGCCGAAATTGGACTGGTTCTGGCTCATCGTGTTGATCGCCGAACTCACCATTGCCGTGGCGGCGCTGCCGACCTCGTCGATGCGCAGCGTAATGCCGGCGCCGCCGGTGTCCGGGTCGGTGAGCGACTTGGCGAGGGCATAATTGTCTTCACCGTTCGGATTGCCGGCGTTGTCGTTGCCGCTCGGGTTGCTCTCATGGCAGGCGAAGGCGCAGCCCTTCTCACTGCCATCGGTCTGACTCTGCGTTTTTGAGACCAGCAGATTGATGCCTTTCTGCGTGGCCGGAATCGCCATGGAGGGCGAGGTGTCGAGCACGAGATAGAAGTCGACATTGGGCGGCGTCGCGCCGTTGGCCTGAGAATGTCCTGAAAGCGGCATCGTCTGCTGGCCCAGCACGCCGCCGAAGACGTTATAGACCTGTGCCGTGTAGGAAACGTTCACCGTGCGTGTCAGGCCTGCGTCGGTCACCGTCACGGTCGGGACGAGGGTGCCCGGCACCAAATTCGAGATCGTATTAGTCTGCGCCGTGAACATGTTTATCGCCGCTGTCTTAGCGACGGCGTCGCTTGACGACATCATTGCCGGCGTGACGCCAGCGAGCGCCGCCGCGTCGGCTGCTGCGTTCATCTGCGACCATTTGCGTGAAGCATTGCCGTAATCGATCCCCATGCCGACCGCAAAGACTAGCGGAATGCCGACGAGACCGAATATCATGGCGACATTGCCGCGGCGATCGCGCGCGAAACGGCGGAGAAGGGCGAAAAGCATGGCAACCTCTTAGCGAGATCGCCGCAATCCGTGCCGAAAGGCGCGTTGTTTGCGGCGGTCGAACTCGGGTTCCGCTCAGGGCATGCCTATCGATGCGCCTAAGCATAGAACTATGCCGGAATATGCCCCCGTCGCTCTAATGAATCCTTACGTCAATTCGTGAAAGCCCCCTCTTCGCCCTGATTTCTGGGCGATTTCGCCCGATCGTTCGAACTTTAGAGACATTCGAACCATGGCGCGCGACGACCCATCAAAACGTAGTTTCTAA
>JASLHV010000076.1 GCA_030153205.1 Roseiarcus sp.
CGATACCTCCGGCGTGACGGGAGGGTTGGGGAGAGGCTAAGTCGCCGCCTGTTTCTCTTCCTCTGACTCGGTGCTAGGCTCCTGATGCGCGCGCCAGCGCGCCAAACGAAAGCGGCGTTGTCATCGAATTTCGACGATGACGCGCTAAAGCTTATAGACGGAAGGGGAGAGCGGCTGATGGTTAAAGGCCCGCGTCGTATTGGCTCCTTTGTTGGATTGTTCGTCGTGAGCGCCGCGCTCGCCGGCTGCAATTCGCTCTTGTCTTCTTCGGCCCCGCCCGCGCCAGCGGTCCCGGCCGTTGCGCCGTCGAACCTCCCCGCCAGTCAATTCGTCGGTTCATGGGGCCTCGCCTCCTATCATCGCGCGGAAGATCGCGAGCGCACGGAGAAGGAAGCCAAGGGGCAATGCGGCAAACCCTATGTCATCGGCGCCGGGCCCAATGGCGGCGTCATGATGCATCTCGCCGATCAGGCGACGCCGAGCGAATTGGCGTTGAAAGGCGGCGACGGCGGACGCACGTTCATTGGCCCAGCCAATGAAGCGGCAGGCGGCGCGGATGATCGCGAAGTCATCCAGACCTCAGCCGATTCCTTCACCACGCGCTGGGTCGACGCGGACAATGCGCAGCGCTACGGGACGATGGTCTACGAGCGTTGCAAAGGAAAATAGGACGAAAATTATTCGACGGAGGCGCATCAAGAATGGTCCGATTGCGTAGTTTCGCCATACTCGCCGCATTCGCGCTGGCGTTGGGCGTCGCCGACATGCGCTCTCACGCCCAATCCGTGATTGCGGCGCCGGCTGAGGTCGATATGAATGTCGTCGACCAGCCGGGCGTGGAGCCGAAGCCTGAGGAGGAACAGCTCAGCGGGCCATGGGAGAAACAGAGCGTCTTCTATCGCACCAACGAACCGCCGGGCACGGTGATTATCGTCACCTCCGAGCGCTTTCTTTATCTCGTTCAAGGCAATAATCGCGCGATCCGCTATGGCATCGGGGTCGGCCGCGACGGGTTTCAATGGTCCGGCATGCAGAAAGTCAGCCGCAAGCAGGAATGGCCGGATTGGCGCCCGCCGCCGGAGATGATCGAGCGCCAGCCCTATCTGCCGCGTTTCATGGCCGGCGGCCCTGGCAATCCCCTGGGCGCGCGCGCTTTGTACCTGGGCCAGACGGTCTATCGTATCCATGGCACGAACCAACCCGAGACGATCGGCCACGCCGTCTCTTCGGGCTGCTTCCGGCTGGTCAACAATGACGTCATCGATCTCTTTGATCGCGTGCCGGTCGGAACGCGCGTCATCATCAAACAGGCTGCGAGCCTTTAAGGAGGAGGATTTGGTGATGCGGTTGAAACGCAGCCTCTTCGCTCTTGCGCTCCTTTTCGGCGGCGCGTCCGCGCCTTCGGCTTTCGCCGGCACGCTCGAAGACATCCGTCAGCGCGACGCGCTGATTTGCGGCGTGAGCCAGGGCGTTCCGGGTTTTTCGAGCGCTGAGGCCGGCGGCGTCTGGTCCGGCTTCGACGTCGACTTTTGTCACGCTTTAGCGGCTGCATCGCTTGGCGACGCCGCTAAAGTACGCTTCGTCCCATTGTCGGCCGACGAGCGGTTCGAAGCCCTGAAGACGAAGAAGATCGACGTTCTGGCCCGCAACTCGACCTGGACCATGGGTCGCGAAACGGAGCTCGGCCTCGTCTTCGCCGGGGTGAATTACTACGACGGGCAAGGCTTTCTCGTGCCGAAGGCCAAACGCGTCGATAGTGCTTTGGACCTCGACGGCAGCAAGGTCTGCGTACAATCGGGCACGACGACCGAGCTCAACGTCAGGGATTTTTTTCAGACCAATCACATGAACATGGACCTGGTCGTGACGCCGACGGTGGACGAATTGCAAAAAGCCTATGAATCGGGCCGATGCGATGTGATGACCAACGACGTCTCCGGCCTCTATGCGATCCGTACCAAACTCGCCAAGCCGACCGATCATGTCATCCTTGCCGATGTGATTTCAAAAGAACCGCTTGGTCCTTCGGTCCGACAAGACGACATGACCTGGTTCAATATTGTGAAATGGGTCAACTTCGCTTTGATTGACGCCGAGGAGCTTGGGATCGGCGCAAAAACAATCGACGATGCCTCGAAGTCGCAGAAGCCCGAAGTCCGGCGCTTCGTCGGAGCCGAGGGCGACTTCGGCAAACAGCTCGGCCTGTCGCCGACTTGGGCGGCGGCGGCGGTGAAGGCCTCCGGCAATTATGCCGAGATATTCGAGCGCAACCTCGGCGCGAAATCAAAGCTCGGCATTCCGCGCGGCCTTAACGAGCTTTGGACCAACGGCGGCATCCAATACGCGCCGCCGATCCGCTAAGCGGTCTCGGCTTCGAACGCGCCCTCGCTGAGGGCGCCGGCGTGGTCGGCGATGTCGCGCGGCCATGCGCTCGTAAGAGCGAGAAACTTTTCGCGAGAGCCGGCGAAGAGAGCGCGGGTCGCCTCTTCGAAATGCGGGCGGTCGCCCGCCATTGCGGAAAGAAAACGATAGGCCCTTTCCTGTGCGCGCCGCCGGCGGTCGCGACCTTGTTTATCGCGCGCGGCCTCTTCGACGAGTTTGCGCAAGGCGACTGAAGCGCCGCCGGGCTGGCCGGCCAGCCAGTCCCAGTGACGCGGCAGCAGGGTCACTTCGCGCGGCACGACGCCGAGTTTGGGCCGGCCGGGGCCACGACGCGCGGCCTCGCCGTGACCCGCCGCGATCAAGGCGCGCTCGGCGCTCTTTTCGACATCCGCCACAGAGCCGCGGAAGTCGACCTCGATGGGCCGCGCCGCCTCATCGTCGAAAACAAGTATTTCGCCGGAAAGACCATTTTCTCTCGCGTCTTTGACGGCGATAGCGACGTCGCGCAGGAGGCCGGCGGCTATGCGACGTTCGCCGATAAAGGCGGTGAAAAGCGGCTCGGCATTTTCCGGCATGGGCAAGCTCCTGCGAAGACGAAAATTTTATCCGGATAAATATCAAAGTCAAATAACATCCGGATAAAAATATCGTGATGGCGGGAATGTGAGCCGAACGCGGGAACAATCCGATTGCCCAATTCATTGTGCGCCGCGAAGGGGGCGCGGCGAAGTGGGCGTATCGGTGTGGCTGGAGAATATCGGACGAACGAGCGCGCGGGCTCCTATCGTGACCACGCGCGACAGTGCCTTAATGCGGCGATCCGTGCGGCGAATGTGGATACGTGCAGCGCGTTCCTCGAACTGGCTTTCGGCTGGACGCGCCTCGCCAAGCGTTTAGAAGCCGAGAGTTCGCAGGGCGATGACCTGGGCGACGCGCTTCAGTCGGTGAGCGTCATTTTCATCAAGCCGAGACGCGAGTAAGCCGGCTCAATCAGCGCGCCTGCGCCCATCGTCCAGTGTCGTCCTGGCGCCAGTAAGTCGGCGCATAGCCTGACGATTTCAATTGCGCCCATTGCGCGCGGGCGGCCGCGAGAGCCTCGGCGTCGGCGCCGTCGAACAAGAGGATCAGCCGTTCGTAGACGTCGCTTGTGGCGCGCAAAACCGGCAGCGCCTCAGCCCCGCCGATCAAGATCCGCCATTTCGCGCCATTGGGATTTTCGGCGCCGGCCGTCAGCAGGATCGGTTGCTTGTCAGGCTCGCCGTCGCGCGCCAATCCGTGCGGCAGAAAACTCTCGTCGGAATAGGTCCACAGACGTTCGTCGAGCGCTTCGAGCAGTTCGGTCGCAGGCGCTTCGACAATTGCTTTTACGCCTTGCGCCAGCGCTTCCTCGAGCAGCGAGGGCAGGGCCTCTTCGAGCTTGCGCCTTTCGAGATGATAAAAGCGCACCTCGGGCATCGACGTTCTTTAGCCGCCGGGGCCGACGATGATCAGCGCCCGATCCGTATCAGTATAGATGAGCCCGAGGCCGACGGCGCCGGGCAAATGCTCCTCGGTCTTGCCTGAAATATAAGCGTCGCCGCGTTCCTTTGAGGCCGCGAGATACTCGCGCACATCGGCGCTCATCTCGCGCAATTTCGTCGCCGCTTTGGCTTCGTCCCAGCCGAGCGCGGCGCGCAGGCCGGCGTTTTGGAAACGCTCGAAACTCGAAAGCGTATGGGCCGAGGCGGGCTCGGCGACGCGCGCTTCGAAACGCTCCATCTCATCGCCCTTGCAAGTCAAAGTCCCGTCGACATCGGCGTTTGTCGTCACGTCGAAAACGTTCGCCGAACTTTTGGCGCGCGAGACGATGATCGAATGGGCAAAATCGACCTGCAAATCCGAGGCGGTCTTGCGTAGATTGGCGATAAAAGCGTCGCAGCCGGCGAGCGGCGATTTCGCCTCGGCGCCGTCGGCCGCCAAGAAAAACGCCGCGACGGCGAAAGCCGCGCTCTTCGTACTCCCGCGCTTCATGATCGCTCCGCGTTGCGTCATTTCTCGTAATGGTCCGCGACGAGGCGATCAAGCAGCCGAACGCCCCAGCCCGAGGCCCAAGAGCGGTTGATCTCGCTCGACGGCGAGCCGAATCCGGTTCCCGCAATATCGAGATGCGCCCAAGGCGCGCCATTGACGAAGCGTTGGAGGAATTGAGCCGCGGTGATCGAGCCGGCATGTCGTCCGCCGGTGTTTTTCACATCGGCGAATTTGGAGTCGATCAGCTTGTCGTAGGCCGCTTCGAGCGGCATGCGCCAAACCTTTTCTCCCGTGGCTTTGCCAGCCTCGGCGAGGCGGTTCGCCAATTCATCGTCGTTGGAGAAAAGGCCCGCGCGCTCATGGCCCAAGGCGACAAGAATGGCGCCGGTGAGGGTCGCCAAGTCGATCATAAAGCTCGGCTTGTACTTGTCCTGAATGTACCAGAGCACGTCAGCGAGAACGAGGCGGCCTTCTGCGTCCGTATTGATCACCTCGATGGTCTGGCCTGACATCGAGGTCAGGATATCGCCGGGCCGGATCGCCTTGCCGTCCGGCATATTCTCGACGAGGCCGATCGCGCCGATCGCGTTCACTTTGGCCTTGCGGCTCGCCAGCGCGTGCATGAGGCCGACGACGCAAGCCGCGCCGGCCATATCGCCCTTCATATCCTCCATGCCTGCCGCGGGCTTGATCGAGATGCCGCCCGTATCGAAACACACGCCTTTGCCAATAAAGGCGACGGGTTTCGCCGCCTTGGCGCCTTTCGCGCCGTTCCAGCGCATAACGACGAGGCGACTTTCCCGCTCGGACCCTTGGCCGACGCCGAGGAGCGAGCCCATGCCGAGCTTGGTCATCGCCTTTTCGTCGAGCGTGTCGATTTGCACGCCGAGTTTGGCGAGGGCGCCCGCTCTTTTGGCGAATTCTTGCGGAAAGAGAACGTTCGGCGGCTCATTGACGAGATTGCGCGCGAGCTCGACGCCCTCGGCGATCGCCTCACTGTTGCGCCCGGCGCGCCGCGCAGCGGCGACGTCCGAGACGCCGATCGTCACCTTGGCGCCCTGGCCATTCTCGTCGTCGTCTTTTTTCTTGGTCTTGTATTTGTCGAATCGATAGGCCCGAAGCTTTAGGCCGAGAAGAAAGTCGCCGGCTGCCGCACCGCCCCATTCGCCTTCGCGCGCCGAGAAGAGGACAAAAGCCTGCTCGGCGCCGCCGAGCCTGCCCATGACGAAGCCGCCCAGCGCGGCAAAATCGATTTCCTTGGCGTCCTTGCCGACGCCGACGACCAAAAGCCGCGGTGCGTCAAGCCCGGGCGGGGCGAGAATGTCGAGCGCCGTCAACGCTTTCCCAGAAAACCGGGCGGTCTTGGCCGTCTCGGTTACGAGGCCCGCCGCCGCGGGCGCGAGCTCCGCGGCGCGCGGCGAAAGCTTAAGGTCCGGGCCGACAAAAACGACATAGGTTACGCCCTTCGGCCCCGCGAGCGGCGCGAAGTCGGCTCTGACAAACTCGCTCATCGATTCCTCAAGAAGGCCTTTAGCCGCGCAAGATCTCGCGCCCATCTGCGCCATTGCCGCGCGACAAATCAAGAGCCAGGGCGCAGAGGCGGGGGCTTGTCGCGAAAAGGCCTAAAGTATTCAACATGGATCGGCGGATCGCGCCCTTGCGCGCGATGCGACAAGGTTGGAAAAGCAAGCCCCATGACACGTATTGAGCGATACGTTTTTCGCATCGCCTGCCTCGCCTTTCTTGGCGGTCTCTTCGCCTTGACCGCCGTGGTCTGGATCACCCAGGCCTTGCGGCAATTCGATCTTTTGACCAGCAAGGGCCAAACGATCCTGGTGTTCCTGGTGATGACGGGACTGACCATTCCGTCATTGGTCGCGATCATCGCGCCTGTCGCGCTTTTCGCCGGCGTTCTTTATTGCCTCAACAAGCTCAACGGCGACAGCGAATTGGTGGTGATGAGCGCCGCGGGCGTTTCGCCCTGGACGCTGCTGCGGCCCTTCCTTCTGCTTTTCACGCTGGTCTTCGGCCTGGTCGGTTGGATGACGCTCGATGTCATGCCGTCGAGCTTCGATCTCATTCAGGCGCTGACGGCGCGCATTCACGCAGATTTCATCGCCAATTTCGCCAGGCCCGGCGCCTTCAGCGAATTGGAGTCCGGCTTTATCTTCCACTATCGAGAGCACGGCTCTGATGGATCGCTTCGCGGCGTCTTCATGCAGGATCGTCGCGATCCGGCCCATATCACCAGCTATATCGCCGAGCGGGGGCGGACGGTCGAAAAGAACGGCGCCAATTATCTCGTGCTCGATGAAGGCAGCTATCAAAGGCCGGCGACCGGGGGCGATTCCGCCATCGTGACGTTCAAGGATTACACGATCGACCTGACGCAATTCGTGCATCAGGAGGAGACGTCGCGCCGGCCGCGCGAGCGCTCGACCGTTGAATTGCTGGCGCCAGACCCCAAGGATCAGACCATGATCCGCCTGGCTGGCCGCTTCCGCGCGGAGCTTACCGACCGCCTCACCAGTCCTCTTTACGCCTTTGTGGCGGGGCTTATCGGTTTTGCGGCGCTCGGCGAGGCGCGAACGACGCGCCAAGGCCGCGGCTTCGCCATGGCCGCGGCGATTCTCGGCTTCGCCGTCGTTCGTCTCTTGGGCATTGCGGCCAACAGTTTCGTCGTCTCACGTCCAAATGCGGAATATGTCGTCTGGGCGATCCCGTTGATCGTTTCGCTCCTCTGCTTAGATGCGATTTTCGCTGGGCCCATCGCACGAATGGTCGGCGCTTTATCGCGCCAGGCGCGGTCGCGCCTCGCATGATCGGTCCGACGCTCGCGCGCTATATGGCGCTCCGATTTGGCAAGACGGTTTTGGCGACATTCGCCGCCGTCTTCGCCCTGATCTTTACGATCGACTTGGTCGAGACGATGCGGCGCACGGGCGATTCACCGCGCGCCACTGGCGTGACGATGACGCTCCTGTCGCTCTTCCACACGCCGACCATCGCCGAGCAGGTTTTGCCCTTCGCCGTCCTCTTTGGGGCGATGATCGCGTTCCTGAATTTGTCCCGACGCTTAGAGCTTGTCGTCGCGCGCGCCGCCGGCGTGTCGGTCTGGCAATTTCTGGCGCCGCCGATCCTCGTCGTGCTGTTGATCGGCGTCGTCTCGGTGACCCTCTACAATCCTCTTTCCGCCTATTTGAAGATCCGCGCCGACCAGATCGAGGCGAAAATCTTCGGCCAGGCCGGTCCGCTGAGCGCCTCGGCCGGCCTGTGGATCCGGCAAAAAAGCGTGGACGGCCAGGCGATCATACGCGCCGAAAAGGCGACCGAGGGCGGCGCCTTGCTCTCTGGCGTCACGGTGTTCGGCTTCGATAAGGACGGCAGCTTCGAAGAGCGCATCGACGCCGAGAGGGCTTCGCTTCAACGCGGCTTTTGGCGGCTTGAAGACGCGAAAGTGGTGACGCCGGGAATCGAGACGGAGACGGTCGGCGCCTATTTGCTAGCCACCAATCTGACGGCGCGGGAGGTCTCCCAATCCTTCACGGCGCCGGAAACTGTGCCGTTTTGGAGCCTGCCCGCGCTGGCCGAACAGACCGAGCGCGCCGGCCTCGACGCTGCGGCTTATCGCTTGCGATATCAGGAGCTTCTGGCGCGACCCCTGATGCTTGCCGCTATGGTTCTCGTAGCTGCTTCCTTTTCATTAAGATTCTTCCGAATGGGCGGCGTCGGGGCCATGGTTTCCGGTGGCGTGGCGGCTGGCTTCGTGCTTTATGTTTGCACGAAACTTGTCGGCGATTTAGGCGGCGCTGGATTCATCAGCACCACGGTCGCGGGCTGGTTGCCGGCGGTGGTCGGGTGTTTGTGCGGAGTCTTGGCGCTGTTGCATCAGGAGGATGGTTGATGGGCCGGCCCGCCTGCCCTCCTGAGTTCCGGGAGGGTCGCCGACGCGTCAAAGCGCCGGGGGGCGGAGCTGTCGCCCTCCTACTGATCCTTTTCGCTCTTCTTACCCAAGCTCTTGTCTCGCCTGTCTACGCGCAGGCGCCCGCCGCAGCGGCGAAAAAGCAAACCGACAAAATGCTCGTGCAAGCCAAAGAGCTTGTCTTCGACAAGGACAAAGACACGGTCTCGGCGGTCGGCGACGCCCAGATCTATTATCAAGGCCGTATCCTTGAGGCCGACAAGGTCACCTACGATCGCAAGTCCAAACGCGTCTATGCCGAAGGCCACGCCAAATTCACCGACGAACACGGCGACGTCACTTATGGTTCGCGCTTCGAACTGACCGACAATTTCCGCGACGGATTCATCGACAGCGTTCAAACGCTGACCAAGGACAAGACGCGCTTTTCCTCGCCGCGGGCCGAGCGCACGAATGGCGAGACGACGGTCTTTGAAAAAGGGACCTACACGGCTTGCGAGCCCTGCGACGCCCATCCCGAGCGGCCGCCTTTGTGGCAAGTGCGCGCCGCGCGCATCATCCACAATAACGAAACGCACACGATCTATTACGAGGACTCCTGGCTCGAACTCGCCGGCGTTCCGGTCGCCTATATTCCGTATTTCTCAGCGCCCGATCCGACCGTCACACGGCAAAGCGGTTTCCTCGCGCCCCATTTCATGCGCGATACGCAACTCGGCTATGGCATGGGCGTTCCCTATTTCTGGGCTATCGCCCCGAACTATGATCTCACGATCGATCCGACCTTTCTTTCCAAACAGGGGTTCCTCGGCGACCTCGAATGGCGCCATCGTCTCGAGAATGGGGCCTATTCGGTCCGCCTCACCGGCATCGACCAGCAAACGCCCGGCGCGTTTCTTCCCGCGCCGTATGGCGGCGGCAACGAGCGCTTCCGAGGCTCTGTCGAGACGGAAGGCAAGTTCTACATCAACAGCCAATGGGCCTATGGCTGGAACATCACAGCGCTGAGCGATCGGTACTATTTCTCCGACTACAAGCTCAAACTCGAAGACATTTCGCACTATTACATCAGCGACCTCGTCTCATCGGTCTATCTGCGCGGCCAGAGCGACCGCGCCTTCTTCGATCTCAGCGGCTACCATTTCGAAGGATTGACCCAAAACGACTTCCAAAAACAGGAGCCTTGGGCGATTCCTGTTCTCGATTACAACAAGGCCTTCGATCTCCCCGCCGCCAAGACCAACGGCATCGGCGGCCAAGCGACGGTCGACGTCAATGTGACCTCGGTTTCGCGCTCCGCTGCGCTGTATCAAGCCGTCGGCGCGGAGACTTTGGATCGGGCCTTCAACCTTTACAATGTTTGCGAAACGGCGGTGGGCGCGCCCAATTACAAGCCGGGCTCCTGCATGCTCAGAGGCGTTGCGGGCAATTACAGCCGCGCTTCGCTCCAATTGTCTTGGCAGCGCAAATTCATCGATCCGGTCGGCGAAGTCTGGACGCCCTTCGCCTTCGCGCGCCTCGACGGCGAAGAGACGGCGCTGAACACAAGTCAGACCTTCACCTTCGTCAATGGCGCGATCACCGACTCAATCAGCAATTCCGAACAGCCGGCCTTTTTCGCGGGTCAATCGAGCGAGATCGCAGCGCGGGCGATGCCAGGCGTCGGGCTTGAATATCGCTATCCCTGGTTCTCTTCGACGCCGATCGGCTCGCAGGTCATCGAACCGATCGCGCAAATCATCGCGCGTCCGAACGAGATGAATCCGAAGCTGCAGCCGAACGAAGACGCCCAAAGCCTTGTCTTCGACGATACGACGCTGTTCGAGTGGAACAAATATTCGGGCTATGACCGCATCGAAGGCGGCGGCCGCGTCAATTACGGCGGCCAGTACACGCTCAACCTCAACAATGGCGGCCACATCAATCTCGTCGCCGGCCAGTCGATCCAGATTTTCGGCCTCAATTCCTTCGCCGTTCCCGACGCCGCCAATACCGGGCTCGAGTCAGGTCTCGACAAGAAATATTCCGATTTCGTCGCGCGTCAGACGCTTGCGCCAATTTCGAATGTCTCCTTCTCGACGAAAGAGCAATTCGACAGCAGCACCTTGGCGATGAAGCGGTTCGATTTCATCACCAGCGCGACCTATGGCAACCTTACCGCCAATCTCGACTTCGGCCGCTACGCCGCGCAGCCCGAGCTCGGTTGGCTGTTTTCGCGCGAAGGTCTGCTGACCAGCGCCAAATATAAATTCGCCGATCATTGGTCGGTGAACGGCACCGTGGTCTTCGACATGTCGCGTCATTTCTATGACGTCGTGGGCCAGTCGACGCCGGTCTTTTACGCGCCGACCTATGGCTTTGGTCTCGGCTACAGCGACGAATGTACGACTGTGAACTTGAGCTACACGTCGACCTATACCGACCCGATCGCCTCGACACCGCCGCTGCGTGATCAGACCTTCTTGTTGCAGATCACCTTAAGGACGTTGGGCGAAGTGCGGGCCAGCACGAGCGTCGGCCAGTCGTCGCCGGAGACGACGACGCCAACGCCATGAGCGCCGCTCAGTCTCCATCGTTCTCAGACTATGACCGTACCGGCGCCGAATAGCCCGCTCGCCCTGACCATGGGCGACCCGGCGGGCATAGGTCCTGAACTCGCATTGAAAGCATGGCTGCAACGCGAGACTGTCGGCGCGCCTTTTTTTGTCATCGCCGACCCCCGCGCGCTTTCTGACCTGGCGCGCAAACTGTCGCTCGATGTTCCGATCATCGCGGTTGATCCTGAAGGCGCGGCCGAAGTGTTCGATGCTGCATTGCCGGTGGTCCCGTTGTCGAACAGCGCCGCGGCTGAGCCTGGCAAACCTGATCCGAAATTCGCCGCCGCGACGCTGGAATCGATCGAGCGCGCCGTCGCTTACACCCATGCCGGCCAGGCGGCGGCGATCGTCACCAATCCGATCGCGAAGAAGGTTTTGTACGACGCGGGCTTCGCGCATCCCGGCCATACCGAGTTTCTCGGCGAACTTGCCGCGCGCTGGGGCGCTCCGGCGCGGCCGGTGATGATGCTATGGTCGCCGGAACTTGCCGTCGTCCCGGTGACGATCCATATCGCCCTTGCCGACGCGCCAAAGGCGCTGACGCGAGAAGCGATCCTTGAGACCGTACGGATCGCGGCGCGTGATTTGCAAATGCGTTTCAAGATTGCGCGGCCGAGACTCGCTCTCGCCGGCCTTAATCCGCATGCGGGCGAAGGGGGCGCCATGGGCCGCGAGGAGATCGAGATTATCGCGCCTGCGATCGCCGAGCTTCGCCGCGAAGGGCTCGACGTCGTCGGCCCGCTGCCGGCCGATACGATGTTTCACGCGGCGGCGCGCAAGACGTACGACGTCGCGATCGCGATGTATCACGACCAGGGCCTCATCCCAATAAAGACACTGGCTTTCGACGAAGGCGTCAATGTCACGCTGGGCCTACCCTTCATCCGTACCTCGCCCGATCACGGCACAGCCTTCGACATAGCCGGGACCGGACGCGCCAATGTCACGAGCTTGATCGCCGCCTTGCGCTTAGCGGCGCGTCTTGCCGCGGCATGAGCCTCGCGCAGGATGGCCTGCCGCCGCTTCGCGAAGTCGTCGCGGCCTTCGGACTGAGCGCCAAGAAGTCCCTCGGGCAAAATTTTCTCTTCGATCTGAACCTCACAGGAAAAATCGCCCGCGCCGCAGGCCCTCTCGAGAAGGTTGCGGTCGTCGAGATCGGACCTGGCCCCGGCGGCCTCACCCGCGCCCTTCTCGCCGCCGGCGCGAAGAAGGTCATCGCCATCGAGCGCGACGCGCGCTGCATCGCGGCTTTGAACGCGATCGGCGCACATTGGCCAGGACGGCTCGCGATTATCGAAGCCGATGCGCTGAGCCTCGATCACAGCGAACTCCTGGCGCATGCCGAGGGCGCCCCGATCCGTATCTGCGCGAACCTGCCGTACAATATCGCCACTGCTCTTCTCGTGCGCTGGCTCGAGAGCGAACCTTGGCCGCCTTTCTACGAACGGCTGACGCTGATGTTCCAACGCGAAGTCGCGCTTCGCATCGTCGCGACGCCCAAGGAACGCGCCGATTACGGCCGTCTCGCTGTTCTTGCCGGCTGGCGTACCGAAGCGCGTATCTTATTCGACGTGCCGCCGGCGGCCTTTACGCCGCCGCCGAAAGTCGTCTCCAGCGTGGTCGCGCTCGAGCCTCGCGCAGCGCCCGCGCCATGTGATCTTCGCTTGCTGACGGCGACGACCCAGGCCGCCTTCGGCCAAAGACGAAAGATGCTGCGCCAGTCGCTCAAAGGCTTCGCCGCCGGTCTCGGCGTCGAAGTCGGCGCATTGCTCAAGGCGGCCGGAATCGAGGAAACCCGCCGCGCCGAGGAAGTCGGGGTCCAGGGCTTCGTCGCTTTGGCTGAAATCGCCAAAAGATTCACCAAACCTGTTAACGGGGCCGCAAGCGGCTCGCCCTAAGACTGCCCGGAACAGGCCGGCGGCTCGCGTCGGCGCGTGAGCGTCTCCATGGCTGAAATCGAACCCCCGCCGGCTCTGATCCTGACGAGCCTTCGCAAGAGTTTTGCCGGCAAAACCGCCGTCGACAATCTCAATCTCCAGGTTCGCGCCGGCGAATTCTATGCTTTGCTCGGCCCCAATGGCGCGGGCAAGACCACGACCCTACGGATCGTCGCGGGCTTATTGCAGCCCGATCAGGGCGAGATCGAAGTCTTTGGCGTCGACGCGCGCCGGCAATCGCTCGAGGCCAAACGCATCATCGCCTGGCTCCCGGA
>JASLHV010000485.1 GCA_030153205.1 Roseiarcus sp.
GTCGAGCCTTTCGCCGGTGGCTTCATCGCGCGAGTCGATCAACCAGCGGTAGGCTTGCAGAAGCACCGCGGGGCCAAGGTACCTTTCGCCATTCCACCAATAGCTCGGGCAAGAGGTCGAGCACGAAGCGCAGAGGATGCACTCGTAGAGCCCGTCAAGCTTCGAGCGGTCCGCGGGACTCTGCCGCCATTCCTTTTCCGGCGCCGGCGTCACGGTATGGAGCCACGGCTCGATCGAAGCATGTTGCGCGTAAAAATTGGAAAGATCCGGCACCAGGTCTTTGACGACTTCGAGATGCGGTAGCGGATAGATTTTCACCGCGCCTTTGATCTCATCCATGCCGCGCGTGCAGGCGAGCGTGTTCATGCCGTCGATATTCATCGCGCAGGAGCCGCAAACGCCCTCGCGACAGGAGCGGCGGAAGGTCAGCGTCGAATCGATCTTTGATTTGATCCAGATCAGCGCATCCAGCACCATCGGCCCGCAATCGTCGCGATCGACGTAATAAGTGTCGATGCGCGGATTGGCCCCGTCGTCGGGGTTCCAGCGGTAGATGCGAAATTCCGTCGTGCGCTTGGCGCTGGCCGGCTTCGGCCAGGCCTTGCCCTCGGTCATGCGGGAGTTCTTGGGAAGGTTGAATTCGACCATGTTGCTGAGCCGCTCTTAAGAAATTGTTTGGCAGAGCGTACTGAGCCTCCGCCGCCACTCTCTACTATCCATATCCGAAGCTCGATTTCCGTGAGTACGCAGATCTGTTACGAGGCGTTCTTTCCGCGGGACGAGAAGCTCCCCGCGCGAACATAAGAGTATTGCCTGCTCCTCCCCCTCGCTATTTTCTATTCGTTAAAGCTTCCTCTGCCCCGTGCTCACGAAGACTCTCTCTATCAAAGCGGAAAGAAGCGCGATTCCTTTAAGGAGACGATCCTTACTCATCTACGCCCCTCATAGCTTTAGTACACCCGCGCCTTCGGCTCAATATACGTCACGTCATTCGTCATCGTGTATGTATGTACCGGCCGATAGTCGATCGTCACCGTTTGCTTCTGCTCATCGATCCAGGCCAGCGTATGCTTCATCCATTCCTTGTCGTCGCGGTTGGGATAATCCTCGCGGGCGTGCGCGCCGCGGCTTTCCAAGCGATTGGCGGCGCTGTCCATCGTCACAACGGCCTGCGCGATCAGATTGTCGAACTCCAGCGTTTCGATGAGGTCGGAGTTCCAGATCAGCGAGCGGTCGGTGACATGGACGTCGGCGCCGGCGCGCCAGACGTCGTGAATGAGCTTCTTGCCTTCCTCCAGCACCTCGCCGGTACGGAAGACGGCGCAGTTCGATTGCATGGCGCGCTGCATGCGGCCGCGCAGCTCCGCCGTCGGCGCGCCGCCATTGGCGTTGCGGAAATGATCGAGGCGGGTCAGCGCGAGATCGGCCGAATCCTTCGACAAATCGGCGTGACTCTCGCCGGGTTCGATGATCTCGGCGGCGCGCAAGCCGGCGGCGCGGCCGAAGACGACGAGATCGATCAGCGAATTCGAGCCGAGACGATTCGCGCCATGAACCGAAACGCAAGCCGCTTCGCCGATCGCCATCAGGCCGGGCACGATCGTATCGGGATCGCCGTTGAGCTTGGTCAGCACTTCCCCGTGATAGTTCGTCGGCACGCCGCCCATATTGTAGTGAACGGTCGGCAGAACCGGAATCGGCTCCTTGGTGACGTCGACGCCGGCGAAAATGCGTGCGCTTTCCGAAATGCCGGGCAGCCGCTCATGCAGGATTTTCGGGTCGAGATGGTCGAGGTGAAGGAAGATATGGTCCTTCAGCTTGCCGACGCCACGTCCTTCGCGGATTTCCATCGTCATGGCGCGGCTGACGACGTCGCGCGAGGCGAGATCCTTGGCGGAGGGCGCGTAGCGCTCCATGAAGCGCTCGCCTTCCGAATTGGTGAGATAGCCGCCCTCGCCGCGCGAGCCCTCGGTGATGAGGCAGCCGGCGCCGTAGATGCCGGTCGGGTGGAATTGCACGAATTCCATATCCTGTAGAGGCAGGCCGACGCGCAAAGCCATGGCGTTGCCGTCGCCGGTGCATGTATGGGCCGAGGTCGCCGAGAAATAAGCACGGCCATAGCCGCCCGTCGCCAGCACCGTCAGATGCGCGCGGAAGCGATGGATCGTGCCGTCGTCCATCTTAAGGCAGACGACGCCGCGCACGCGGCCCTCTTGGTCGCGGATCAAATCGATCGCGAAATATTCGATGAAGAATTCCGCCTTGGCCTTCAGCGCCTGGCCGTACAGCGTATGCAAGATCGCATGGCCGGTGCGGTCGGCGGCGGCGCAGGTGCGCTGAGCGGTGCCCTTGCCAAATTCAGTGGTCATGCCGCCGAAGGGGCGTTGATAGATTCTGCCATCTTCGGTGCGGGAGAACGGCACGCCCCAGTGATCCAGCTCATAGACCGCGGCCGGCGCTTGGCGTACGAGATATTCGATCGCGTCCTGATCGCCGAGCCAGTCGGAGCCTTTGACCGTATCGTACATATGCCAGCGCCAGTCGTCCGGCCCCATATTGCCGAGCGAAGCGGCGACGCCGCCTTGCGCGGCCACCGTATGAGAACGCGTCGGGAAGACTTTGGTGACGCAAGCCGTGCGCAACCCTTCCTGGGCGCAGCCGACGGTCGCTCGCAAACCCGCGCCGCCGGCCCCGACGACGATCACGTCGAATGTGTGATCGGTGATCGGATAGGCCTTGCCGTTCTGGGCCGGCGCGCTCGCGCCATTCTTGCCATTGGTCGCCATAAACTTCGCCTTTATACCTGACCGACGTACGAATGACCGATGCGACTCACCCTCACCTCAACCCTCTCCCGCTTGCGAAAGGAGGGGCGCGAAACGCCGAGGGGAAGCCGCGGCCCATGTAGGTCAGTCACCTCAATCGCCTCAGACGAAACCGATGCGTAGCACCGCATAGACGCAGGCGAGAGCCAGCGCCGCCGCGAAGAACAAATTGACCATCAAAGCCCATTCCTTGGCGTGGCCATGGAGATAGTCGAAGATGATCGAGCGCATGCCGACTTGCATATGGTGGATGCCGGCCAAAACGAAAAGCATCACGATAATCGCCGGCAGCGGCCGGCTCAGTTCGGTCCGCGCGCCGTGGTAATCCTTCGACAAGAGCGACAGCATCACCCAGACGAAGGCGATAGTCAGAGGGATCAAAGCGGCCGAAGTCAGCCGCATCGACCAATTTTCTCCGGCGCCGGAACGCGCCGAGCCGAGATAGCGGACCCGAGAGAGCGGCGAGCGCAAGGATTTGTTTTCCGAAGTCATCTTTGAGCGCCCCTATCGCACCGCGTAACCGATCGCCCAGACGATGATCGTCAGCACGAAGCCGCCGATCAGCGTGCCCTGCGCGAGCCATTCGCGCAGCGGCTTATCGAGGCCATAGCCCGCGTCCCAAATAACATGTCTGACGCCGCCGAGCGCATGATGGAACAGGGCCCAACTGAACCCGAACAAGATCAACCGGCCAATGATCGATGTGAGAAACGAGGAGACAACGCCAAAGGCCGAAGCATCCATCGAGGTCGCGATGAGAAACCAGGCGAGCAGCAAGGTTCCGACATAGAGAGCGCCGCCGGTGATGCGATGAAGGATCGACATCGTCATCGTCAGCGTGAAGCGATAGACGCTTAAGTGGGGCGACAGCGGCCTCGCGCGGTTGGGCGTGGGCGAAGCGTCGGTTGAGGCCATGACTCAGCTTCTCGTTTGGCGGACGGCTTTTCCCTATCGGAATCAGGCCGCTTCCGCAATAATTGCCCTATTCACAACAAGTTCGCCGTGGGCAACCGCCAGTGCTGCCAGACGGCCACGACGCGCAAGATGAAACAGGCGCCGCCGCCAAGCAGCGCGGCCCAGCCGGCGCTCATTTTCAACCGCCGGGCGACGATCAAGACTGCGGCGCCGATGATGGCGGCTGTCGCCAGGAAATCCGTGCGCAGGATCGCAGGGACTTCGGCGAGGAGAATATCGCGAAGCGTGAACCCGCCGACGCCGCTGATCGCACCCATCATCACGGCGGCGATCGGCGTCAGCTCATATTCCAGCGCCTTCTCGGCGCCGGCGACCGCGAGCAGAGAAAGACCTGCCGCGTCGACGGCCACGAGCAAAGGCTCCGGAATCTGCTCGACCGAATGATAGAAGAAAAAGGTCAGCAATCCGCCGCAGAGCGCGACCGTCACCAGCGGCCAGCCGCGCAAGGCCTCCGGCGGATGCTCGCCGACGAGTACGTCGCGAAGGACGCCGCCGCCAGTCGCCGTCGCCAAGGAGATGACAAGAACGCCAAGCGCGTCGAGGCCTTTTACAGCGGCGATCGAGGCGCCTTGCACCGCCAGAACAAACGTTCCAGCCAGATCGATGGCGCGAAGAAGGCGTGTGTCGGTCGACGCCATGCTTTCCTCAACCGGTCAGAAGCGCCTCGACTTCGGCGCGGGTAGGGGGGTCCGAGCCCTTGCGCGTGCAGGTAATGGCGGAGGCCGTCGCCGCGAATTTGAGCCAGCGGGCGAGGCGCGCGGCGTCTGGCGCCTCGACGCCCTGGCCGAGCGCCCCGTCGGCGTCCATCGCCGCGATCAGCGCCGACATGAAACTGTCGCCGGCGCCGACTGTATCGACGACCTCGATCTTGGGCGCGTGCGCCTCGAGCCGCTGACTGCCGAGATAGGCCACCGCGCCCTCGCCGCCGCGGGTGACGACCGCAAAACGCGGGCCGCGTTTGGCCCAATCCGCGATCGAGGCCTCGGGGTCGCGATCGGGGTAAAGCCAATGCAGATCTTCATCGCTCGCTTTGACGATATTGGCGAGCGCGAGCTGACGCTCGACGAGCGGCAGGACCGCCGCGCGATCAGGGGTCACGAGCGGGCGGATGTTCGGATCGAAACTCGTCGTCGCGTGCTTACGCGCCTCGGTCAGCGCAGCCACGACGCTCTCGCCGTGGCGCGCCTCGAGCGCGGAGATGGAGCCGACGTGAAGATGTCGTGCGCTGGCCGGCCATTGCCGCGGAAACGGCCAGACGCCGTCGAA
>JASLHV010000515.1 GCA_030153205.1 Roseiarcus sp.
CCGCGACGCCGACAAGCGTGACCTTAAGCGGCGTCGCCGTGTCACCGCGCGATAAAAAGCTCGCCGTGGCGATCCGGTCGACCAGCAAGGCTGGCATCCCGATCGCGTAGGCCGCCAGCACGCCAGCGGCTTGCTGAGTCGCATTGGCCTTGAAGGCCCCGTGCTCGAAAGCGACCGCGACAATGAGATCGGGAATGAGAAGAAAGACGACCACGAAGGGAGCGCCTAGCGCCAGCGTCAGGGAAGCGGCTCGATTCTGAGCCGCCATCGCGCCCTTGACGTCGCCGAGCGCGACGAGAGCCGACATTTCCCGGAGCAGGACCGAGCCGGTGGCGATGACGATGACTCCCCCGGGCAATTGATAAAGCCGGTCGGCGTAGCTTATGGCGGAGAGGCCGCCGGTTGGCAGAAGCGAGCCCACGATCTGGTCGGCGAGCGACCCGATCTGATAGCTCGCCGAAATGCCGATCGCCGGCCCTAGCATCCACAGGAATTTGCGGATCTCCGGCGTCCAGCGCGGCCAAGTCAGTCGCTCGAGCAACCCGCGGCGCCGCGCATCGATCATGACAATGACAAGCTGGGTCACGCCGGAGGCGAGAAATCCCCAGCTCGCCATGCTGGCTACGCCCGGCGAAATCTTCGGAAAAAAAGCGGCGAAGGCGAGAAACGCGATCATGCAGATATTGGCCGCCGCCGGCGCGAATGCAGGCGCTCCCCAGGCGTTGTTGGCGTTCAGCGTCCCCTGATGCAGCGCGAAAACGGCAATGAAGGCGATATAGGGGAACATGATGCGCGACATCGCGACGGCTTCAGCGAACTTGTCGGGCTGGCCGACGAAGCCCGGCGACGTCAGACGCACGAGTAAGGGCATGTCGAGATAGACGAGGCCGAGCAAGGCGATCTGCGACAGGATGAGCAGCGTGAAGATGTGGCTCGCGAATGTGTCCGCTTCCTCCCGGCCTCCCGCCTCCAGCACGCGTGTGTAGGTCGGCAGATAGGCGGCGTTGAACGACCCCTCGCCGAAGATTTGGCGGAACTGGTTGGGCAGCTTGATCGCCGCGACATAAGCGTCATTGAGCGCGCCGCCGCCCATGAGCGCGGCGAGCGCCATATCGCGCAGAAAGCCGGTCAGTCGAGAAGCGACCGTCCAGCCGCCGACCAGGAAGATGTTTCGGTACATAGCGGTTGGCTTTAGCCGGATTCGCCGCGCGACGGCAAAACAGGCGAATCGCCTCTACGGAGCCGACCGCTTCGGGTGGGCTTCTGCCCTCCAAAGCGTGTCCGGGAATGGCAGGACTCGACGCAAACCAGACGTAGTCCCACGGGTTCTCGAACGTTTGGATAACGAATCGAGAAGAATCATCAGGTCACGTGCCGTATGACGCCAAAGTTGGGATGCTTGATACTCGTCCGAACTCCCAATACTTTGTCCCTAGGCGTTAGAATGACGCAAATGGGGAGTGAAACGCACATGCGAGCAGCACCAAGACGCGTGATCAGGATCGCGCTTTTGACCGCCGTTTCGGGCTTTGCCGCTTTGTCCGTTTCCGCCGAGGCCGCGCCGCCCAAGGGCCCTTGCGCGGTTTCGAAAGAGGTCGACGTGCCTGCTAAAATGCGAGACGGCGTTACGCTGCTCGCGGACGTTTATCGTCCCGCCGAGACCGGCAGCTATCCAGTTCTTCTCATGCGGCTTCCGTACAACAAGACGACGGCGCAGACCTATGTCTACGCCTCCCCCGAATATTATGCCTCGCAGTGCTACATCGTCGCGATTCAAGACGTGCGCGGCCAATACGCCTCGCAAGGCGAGTTCTACGCTTTCAAGAACGAAATGGAAGACGGCTACGACAGCGTCGAATGGGCGGCGGCCCTGCGTGGCTCCAACGGCAAAGTTGGCATGTACGGTTTTTCCTACGTCGGCGCGACGCAGTGGCTCGCAGCCGTCATGCGCCCGCCGCACCTGGTCGCCATCTCCCCTGCAATGACTTCATCAGACTACTATGACGGTTGGTCTTATGAAGGCGGCGCTTGGTCGCTCGCCTTCGAGGAATCATGGCCGATCCAGACGATCGCGTTGGTCAGCGCGCGCCGCACCGGCGAGCAATCCGCGGTTGCTAAAATCAACGAAGCGACGGGGATGATCGCAAAGACCTACGATTACCTGCCATTGCACGATTATCCGTGGCTCTCGCCAGGTCTTCCAGCGGTCGCAGGATATTTCTACGACTGGATCGCCCATGACACCTGGGACGAGTATTGGCGGCAGTGGAGCATCCGGAAGGACTATTCGCGTGTCCAGGTTCCGGCGCTCAACTTTGACGGCTGGTACGACGTCTTCTTGAACGGCGCCGTCGAAAATTATGTGGGCATGCGGAAGGACGGCGGCTCGGACGCCGCCCGCTTGGGCGGCCGACTCGTAATAGGCCCCTATATGCACTTGCCTTGGACTCGAAAGTCGGCTGACGTCGACTTCGGACCGGAGGCCGACAATCCGATCGACGATCTGCAGGTTGCTTGGTTCGACCACTACCTCAAGGGCAAGGACAATGGCGCCGACAAGGCGCCGCCAGTCCGTGTGTTCGTGATGGGCGCGAACCGTTGGCGCGAGGCCGACAACTGGCCGATCCCAGGAACGCAGTTCACGTCCTACTATCTGCATTCGCTCGGCGAAGCGAACTCAAGCGGAGGCAACGGCCGCATCAGCACCGAAAAACCAACGTCTGAGCCGCCCGATCGTTATGTCTACGACCCTGCGAGCCCAGTTCCGAGCCGCGGCGGCCATTCATGCTGCACCCCCGACGTCGCGCCGGTTGGCCCCGCCAATCAAGCCGATGTCGAAGCCCGCGCTGACGTTCTCGTTTACTCTACACCGACGCTTGACCGCGCGATCGAGGTGACGGGTCCGGTCAATCTCACGCTCTACGCGGCGTCGAGCGCCGTCGACACCGACTGGACCGCAAAGCTCGTCGACGTCTTTCCTGACGGACATGCGATCAATCTCAACAACGGAATTGTGCGGGCGCGGTTTCGCGAGTCGCTTGAGCGGCCGACGAACATCACGCCCGGCCAGATCTATAAATACGAGATCAATGTCTGGCCGACCAGCAATGTCTTTTTGCCCGGCCACCAAATTCGCCTAGAA
>JASLHV010000527.1 GCA_030153205.1 Roseiarcus sp.
GAACCGACCGGCGAGCGGATCGCCCGCCAAAGCAGATAGCTCCTGATTGTCGACGAAGTTTGCGTAATGGCGGCCGGCGGCGGGCGCCTTCGCCGTTAGATCAAAGCTGTCGCGCTCAAGCTTGTCGTGCAAGGCTTGCATTGTCGTGTCCCGAAAGGCTGATGGGAACAAAGATAGAACATTTGAGGGTACGCGTCAACGCTTCGCGAACGAATCACTTCGCGTGGTTTACGGAATCCTCCTGGCGAAAAAGCGGAAAGTTTGCGTCAGCTTTGCGCCGGCGCCAGTTTCAGCGCCAAGGAAGCGTCCTGCGCCACCGCCTCGGCGTTGAGCCGGGTCGAGGCGGCTTCGATCGATTCCTGAAGCTTGGCGAGAAACACATCCCGTTCCAATCCCGGCGGGATCGCCGGCAGATATTCGATGATCGCGACGCCGGGCCGGCGCGAGAATCCGCGTCTGCCCCAATAGAGGCCGGTGTTCAGCGCAACCGGCAGGCAGGGCGCGCCGCTGTCGACATAGAGATGACCAACGCCCTGCTTATATTGCGGCGGCGCGCCGGGCGGCCTGCGCGTGCCCTCCGGAAAGATAAATATCTGGCGTCCGGCCCGCAGCACCGCCACGGCGCGCTCGGAGAGCACGTTAAGCGCGCTTCGGCCGCGGGCGCGGTCAATGGCGATTTGCTCGGCGCCCCACAGATACCAGCCGAAGATCGGGATATACATGAGCTGCTTCTTGAGGACATAGGCGAAGTCCGGCGCGTGTTTCAGCAGCGAAAAGGTCTCGAGGAAGGACTCGTGTTTGGCGGCGATGATGTAGCCGCCTTTCGGGATGTTCTCGAGGCCGCGGAATTCGATTGTCAGGCCGCAGATATGCTCGAGCAGCCAGAGCGAGCAGGCGCCCCAAAGCCGGCCCATGAAGAAGACGGCGTGGCGTCCCATCAAAACCGACGGCAAGCCGAGGATCATCAACACGACGAGCGTGGCGTAGAAGCAAAGATTGAAGATGAGGGAGCGCAAGCTGACCATGGTCGGGACAATCGCTTAAACCGGCTGTCGAGATAAGAGCGGGCGGGGCGTCAGAGCAAGCGCCTGAGATGCCTAAAAACGATGACCCGCGAAATGATCGCCGTGAGGACGCCAATGGCGACGGCGACCGCGAAAATAGCGACATAGCCCTTCACGCCCAAAGCGAAAGCCCCGAATAGTGCGACAATCTCCTCGCCGCCCGGCGAATCGGTCCACCAGGTCGAGAGGGCGGTCGCGCCGAGGAAAAAGAGCGCCGCCGCCGCGCCGCCGAGAAGGCCGCCCCGTAAGCCCAATCGCAAGAAATGGCCCTGAAACTGGCGCGAAATATAGCTGTCGGCGGCGCCGACGAAATGCAGCACTTCGATGATTTCGCGATTCCCCGCCATGGCGCCGCGCGTCGCAAAGCCGATCGCCAGCATCATCGCGAAAATCATCAGGAGGAAGAGCGCCAGCGCGAACACGACGACGGCGTCCGCCATTGTGTCGAGCCGCGACAACCAAAGCCGGTGATCGTCGAGACTGGCGCCTGGCGCTTTGCTCGCCAGCGCGCTCCGCAGGGCGCCGAGATCGGGCGCGACGTGCTCTTGCATCTTGACCACGATCAGTCGGGGAATCGGCAATTCGCTCAAATCGAGCCCGGCGCCGAGCCAGGGCTCGAGCAGGCGCTCGGAATCCTTTTTGGAGAAAACCTGTACGCTGGCGACGCCTGGGGAGCCGCGCGCCGCGGCCGCCGCTTGTTCGACCTCGGCGTCAACGTCCTGGCCAAGGTCGGGCTTGATCTGGATTGTGATCTCGCGGGAAATCTCGGAGCGCCAGCCATCTGAAGCACTGGCGACCAGCATCGCGCCGCCTGCCGTCAGGCAGGAGAGGAAGGTCATGATCGCGATAACGATGACCAAGGCGCGGCCGGCGATGGAACTTGCCGGCACTAGCGGCATGTCGCGCTTGAGGCCGGCGCTGGCCTCGTCCTCCGCGCCGCGTCGCACGGCGCTTGATCGCTCCTGCAAGGGTGAGACGCTCACCATTCCTCTCGATCGAAGATTTGCAGGCGCCCGTCGCTGATCACGAGACGACGCGCGTCGGCGAATTGATCCATCAGCGCGATATCATGCGTTGCAATGACGACGGCGGTGCCGGATTTGTGCAATTCGATGAAGAGCCGCAGCAGTCGTCGCGCCAGGCCCGGATCGACATTGCCCGTCGGCTCGTCGGCCAGCAGCAATTCGGGCCGGACGATCAGCGCCCGCGCGATGGCGGCGCGCTGCTTTTCGCCGCCTGAAAGAACTGGCGGCAAAGCGTTCATGCGCTCGCCGAGACCAACCCATTTGAGGAGTTCGACGACTTCCGCGCGATAGCTCGCCTCGCCCCGGCCCATGACGCGCAAAGGCAATGCCACATTTTCGTAAGTCGTGAGGTGGTCAAGCAGCCGGAAATCCTGGAACACGACGCCGATGCGGCGGCGCAACGCGGTTATGGCGTCCTTATCAAGGCTCGCCGCGTCACGGCCGAACATTTTAATGATGCCGCGCGTCGGCTTGAGCGACAAAAGCATCAAGCGCAACAGCGTCGTCTTGCCAGCGCCCGAGGGGCCGCTGAGAAACTGGAAGCTTTGCGCCTCGACGGAAAACGAAAGGTCGCGCACGACCTCCGGCCCCATTCCGTATCTCAACCCAACATTTTCAAAATGGAGCAAGGCCGCGACTCTTCTTAATGCACACAGAAAGAGCGGAACCAGCTTCTCCCGTCAAATTTGAGACGATGCGACGGCGGCGATCGTCAGCAACGCTCTGTTTAACCGGGCCTTAACCATGAACGCGCCCAATGGCCTTCCGCATTTCTCGACGGCCTCCGGACGGCTCAGCCATGCTTTTGACCTGTGAAATCTGCGCGCGGCCTCATCGGAGCCGGGGCGTGGCCGATTTGCTTCGCTGCCCCCGTTGCGGCGGTCCGCTCGTCGCGGCCGAGAAGCCTCGAAGCCGACGGGCGACGCCGCTCATCGTCGCTGCGTTCGTTCTTGCCGCCGGCATGGCGGTAGTTGCGGCCCGGACGCCGATTGTCCGCGTCGCGCCGGCGACCGCACGCATCTATGCGGCGATCGGCCTGCCGGTGAATCTGCGCGGCGTCGCCTTTGATGAGGTGCACACGAGCATCGTCGAGGCCGACGGCAGGCGGGTGTTGACCGTGGAGGGCGCTCTGGTCAACTTGCGCGATCAGAAAGTGGAGACTTCGGACATGCGGATCGCGTTGCGCGACGCTCAGAGCCACGAAATCTATGTCTGGACGGCTCACGCGCCGAAAGCTGCGCTCGAGCCGCGCGAGCAGACCGCATTCCGTCTGCGCCTCGCCTCGCCGCCCTCCGGCGCTCAGGAGGTAATGGTCCGATTCGCCTCGAACTTTGATAAGCGCGCCTCGATCGAGGATGGGCTGTGAGCGGGGCACGGCAAGTCCAGGTTCTCATCGACGAAAAGGCGATCGCGGAGCGCACGCAGAAACTCGCCGAGGAAATCGCCGCGGCCGAGCCCAAGGATTTGCTCGTCGTCGCGATCCTCAAAGGCTCGTTCATGTTCGCGGCCGATTTGTTGCGCGCGCTTCACCGCGCCCATCTCGAGCCGCATGTCGAGTTCTTCCATCTTTCGAGCTATCTGGAAGGCACGGTTTCAACTGGCGCGGTGCGCATCCTTAAGGACATCGAATCCTCGGTCAAAGATCGCGATGTGCTTCTGGTCGACGACATTCTCGAATCCGGGCGTACGCTTGCTTTCGCCAAGGATCTCCTGATGGCGCGGGGGGCGCGTCGCGTGATGATCTGCACCATGCTCGAAAAGCCTGGCAAAAGAGCGGTGCAGATCAAGGCGGATTTCGTCGGCTTCGTCTGCCCCGATGTGTTCGTCGTCGGCTATGGCATGGATGTCGCACATTCCTACCGGCAGTTACCATTCATCGGGCGCGTCGTGATGGACGATTAGGGCTGGGCCGCGTGGAACGCGCTTGACGGCGTCGTTTTGATGTGGCCCCACAACCTAATTCGTAAGCGCGTCGAGCTGTCCCCATGTTCCAAAGCCTTTTCCAATCTTTCGACGAAATCGCCGACCCCACCCTCGGCGCCGGCCGCGTCAAGGCTTTGCGCGCGGAACTCGCGCGGCGCGGCTTGCGGGGTTTTGTCGTCCCGCGCGCCGATGCGCATCAAAACGAATATGTGCCGGCTTCGGAAGAGCGTCTGCGGTGGCTGACCGGCTTTTCCGGCTCCGCCGGTCTGGCGATTGTCCTGATCGATCGCGCCGTCCTCTTCGTCGACGGACGCTATACGCTGCAAGCCGCCGAGCAGATCGATACAAAAATCTTCGAGATACGTCATGTCGTCGAGGCGCCCCCCGGCGCCTGGATCGAAGCGCATCTTGGCAAGGGCAAGCTCGGCTACGATCCCTGGCTTCATACGCCGGACGCCGTCGAACGCTGGTCAAAGGCCGCGGCCGCGGCCGGCGGCGAACTCGTACCCATCGAGGGCAATCCGATCGACGCGATCTGGGCGGACCGGCCTACGGCGCCGATTGGCGCGGTCCGGATGCAGAAGATGGATTTTGCTGGCGAGAGCGCGCGGGCCAAGTTGAAGCGCGTCAAGGCGGCGCTAAAATCCGACGGGCTCGTCGTCAGCGACCCGCATGACGTCGCCTGGCTCTTCAACCTCAGAGGCGAAGACGTCGCCCATACGCCGCTTACTTTGTCTTACGCTTTCGTACCTCGCGAGGGAAAGCCGAAACTCTATGTCGACGGACGCAAACTCTCAAACCGGATTCGGGTTTCGCTTTCCGCGCTCGCCGATATCGAGGAAGAGAATCGTCTTCTCGTCGATCTCGAGGAACTCGGGGCCAAGGGCTCGCGCTTGTCCTTCGACGCCGCCACGGCCGCCGCGCGATTGACTCAGGCGCTACAAGGGGCGGGCGGCAAGGCCGAGGTCGGCGCCGATCCAATCGCGACGATGAAAGCGGCGAAGAACGAGGCGGAGCTTGCCGGCGCGCGCGCCGCCAATTTGCGCGACGGCGCCGCGCTGACGCGTTTCCTCGCCTGGTTCGATCTCGAAGCGCCGAAAGGACATCTGACCGAAATCGCGGCCGCCGAGGCGCTGGAGACTTTTCGCCGCGAGACTGGCCTGCTGAAGGACGTGTCGTTCCCATCGATCTCGGCCGCGGGTCCGAATTCAGCGATCCCGCATTACCGCGTGACCACGGCTTCGAACCGCAGGGTGGAAAAAGGTATTTTCCTCATCGACAGCGGCGGCCAATACGAGGATGGCACGACCGACATCACCCGTACCGTCGCTGTCGGCGCGCCCTCCAAGGAGATGCGCGAGCGTTTCACGCGGGTGCTGAAAGGCCATATCGCGATCGCGCTTGCCGTCTTTCCCAAGGGCGTGAGCGGCGCGCAGATCGACGCTTTCGCGCGCAAGTCGCTATGGGATGCTGGGCTCGATTTTGACCATGGCACCGGCCATGGCATCGGCGCTTATCTCTCTGTTCATGAAGGGCCGCAGCGCATCGCCAAGAGCGGAACGGCGGCGCTCGAACCAGGCATGATCATCTCCAATGAGCCGGGCTACTATGCGGCCGGACGCTACGGCATACGAATCGAGAATCTCATTGTCGTCGAAGAACGCAGGATCGCCGGCGCCGAGCGCAAAATGCTGGGCTTCGAGACCATTTCGCTCGCGCCGATCGATTTGCGGCTCGTCCAGCCGAAGCTTCTGACCGCCGAAGAGCGAACGTGGCTCGACGCCTATCACATACGGGTGCGCAAGGCGCTGACACCGCTGGTCGATAGCGCGACGCGGGCGTGGCTGAAGAAGGCGACGCAATCGATAAGAGGTTGATCCACGGTTTGGGGATCGACGGCGATAAAACTCAACGCGCCGCGGTGTAGTTGATGCCGAGGACATGCCCCGCAATGCCGACGCCCAAGCCGATGCGCGAAAGGTCCCAGGTCGCCGCGGTCGCATAGGCGCCGAGAACCGGACGCCAAAAGTGGCCCGCCGATAAACTATTGCTGTCGTTCGAATAGAGAATGTAGTCCGTATCGACCGGCGCGGGGTCCGAATTATCCGACCAGCAATCATTGAACGGCAATTGATAGACGCTCGTCCCGGAAAT
>JASLHV010000006.1 GCA_030153205.1 Roseiarcus sp.
GGCAAGCGTCGGCGACGAAACCGTGCGCCGCTACTATCAGGCTGATCTGTCCGATCGCTTGCGTCGTCTGTTCGCGCCAGCCGAGATCGCGCCGCGGCGCAATTGGCAGGAACGCGGCCGCGGCGGCGGCAAGCTCCGGACTTCGCCAGCTTCGTGGCGCAACGACGGTTATGTCGCGACAAGTCCGGATCTGGCGACCAGCCCGGTGCATCGCGGCCATCGGACGTCAATACCGCGCCGTGAAGCGTTGATCCTGCAAGCGGTGCTCAATCATCCCTGGCTGGTGCACGATCACATGGAAGAATTGGCCGAAACCGAGTTTCGCCACGCCGACGCGCGAAAGCTCAAGGATGCGCTGATTGACGTTCTCGCTCACCATTCGGGCGAGGTGGCCTTCGATGCTGCGCCTGAAGACGGGCTTGAGCGCGCCGAACTCGCCGCAGCGCTCGGCCGCCGCGGATTCGCCGAACTTATCACACGGATCGAGCGCACCATCACCACGCCTTCGGTGTGGGGCGCCCGGCCGGACGCAGCGATTGGCGATGTTTTGCACACCTGGAAGCAGCTTATGTCCTTGCATCGGCAATGGCATTCCCTAACTAGGGAACTTAAGGACGCCGAAATGGCGCTCGGAGCGGACAACAGCGAGGCGAACTACGAGCGTCTGCGCGACGTGAAGTTCCGGCTTGCGGCCATCGATGGAACCGAGGCCCTGATTGAGGGCTTTGGCGATCAGTCCGGACGGCCGACGCGAGCCTTTTAGGCGACGCGGAAGCGCTGGACGGCCCGGCGGCGATTGGAATAAGAGGTTTTTTTCGCGCGGTGGACAGGGTTAGTCGGAGCTTAACGGAGTTCCGGGAAGACTGACGGTTCGATTCGGGCGGCGTTGTCTCTTTGGCGCCGCCTCTTTTTGGCCGTCAGCGGGGCTTTGCGGGGGCATTTCGGCCGACAGCGGGAACTTTCCCGTCCGGCCGGGGGATTATTAGGGCAGGCCGCTCGCAAAGCCGCGCGTTGGTAAGGGACAGGCGTTCGTGGAGACGTACATGGCAAGCAAGAGCGCGAGCATCAAAGCGGTGGTGACCAAGGCCAAGGTCGCCCCGCAAAAGGAAGGCGAGACGCCGGAGAAGGAAGGCGCCGAGACGCCCGATGCGCCGCTGCCGCTGCTCGACCTGTCCGATGCCGCCGTCAAGAAAATGATCAAGCGCGCCAAGAAGCGCGGCTACGTCACCTATGAACAGCTCAATTCTGTCATGCCGTCGGAAGAAGTCACCTCCGAGCAGATCGAAGACGTGCTCGCCATGATGAGCGAGATGGGCATCAACGTCGTCGAAACCGAGGAAGCCGACGCCGACGAGGAAGAAGGCGCCCGCGAGGAGCCGGAAGAGGAAGAGAGCGAGGGCGGCGACCTCGTCGAAGTCACGCCGAAGACGCCGGCGAAATCCGAAGCCAAGGAGCCGAGCGAGCGCACCGACGATCCGGTGCGGATGTATTTGCGCGAAATGGGTTCGGTCGAACTCCTCTCGCGCGAGGGCGAAATCGCCATTGCCAAAAGGATCGAGGCCGGCCGCGAAGCGATGATCGCAGGGCTGTGTGAGAGCCCGCTGACCTTCCAGGCGGTGATCATTTGGCGCGACGAGTTGAACGAAGGCAAAGTTTTCCTGCGCGACATCATCGATCTTGAAGCGACCTATGCCGGCCCCGACGCCAAGCAGGTCGCGCCGGCGGCGGAAGGCGGCGAAGGAGCCCCAGGCGCCGGTGCGCCCGCATTCGGCGCGCCCGCATTTGCGGCCGGCGCACCGCCGCAGGCAGTTGCGCCGCCGTCGGCGCCGCCCGCGCCTACGCCGTTCAAGCCGCATGCCGGTAATGGCCACGGCGCTCCCGGCGAGGAAGGCGGCGAAGCCGCGATGAGCGAGCCTGATCTGGACGAGGACGATATGGAGAACTCCATGTCGCTCGCCGCGATCGAGGCCGAGCTCAAGCCGAAAGTGCTCGAGACCTTCGACAACATCGCCGACACCTTCAAGCGGCTCCGCCGCCTGCAAGAGCTCGACATTCAGAACAAGCTCAAGAACGAGACGCTGTCGCCCGCCCAGGAAAGAAAGTCGAAGAAGCTCAAGGAAGAGATCATCCAGGAAGTGAAGTCGCTTCGGCTCAACCAGGCCAAGATCGACGGGCTGGTGGAAATTCTCTACGGCATCAACAAGCAGCTCGTCAGCCACGAAGGCCGCCTGATGCGGCTCTCCGAGAGCCACGGCGTCGCCCGCGAAGACTTCCTGAAGAACTATCAGGGCCAGGAACTCAATCCGCAGTGGCTCAACCGCGTGTCGAAACTCTCGGCCAAGGGCTGGAAGAGCTTCGTGTCCCGCGACAAGGACCGCATCAAGGAATTGCGCACGGCGATCCATACCCTCGCCGCCGAGACCGGGCTTGAGATCGGCGAATTCCGCAAGATCGTGCACATGGTGCAGAAGGGCGAGCGCGAGGCCCGCCAGGCGAAAAAGGAAATGGTGGAGGCAAACCTACGCCTCGTCATTTCCATCGCCAAGAAATACACCAACCGCGGCCTGCAATTCCTCGATCTGATTCAGGAAGGCAATATCGGCCTGATGAAGGCGGTCGATAAGTTCGAATACCGCCGCGGCTACAAGTTCTCGACCTACGCCACGTGGTGGATCCGGCAAGCGATCACGCGCTCGATCGCCGACCAGGCGCGCACCATCCGCATTCCCGTGCACATGATTGAAACCATCAACAAGATCGTGCGCACCTCGCGCCAGATGCTGCACGAAATCGGCCGCGAACCTACGCCGGAAGAGTTAGCCGAACGCCTCGTCATGCCGTTGGATAAAGTCCGCAAGGTCCTAAAGATCGCCAAGGAGCCGCTGTCGCTGGAAACCCCGATCGGCGACGAAGAGGATTCGCATCTCGGCGATTTCATCGAGGACAAGAACGCGATCCTGCCGATCGACGCCGCCATCCAGTCGAACC
>JASLHV010000090.1 GCA_030153205.1 Roseiarcus sp.
ACGGCTTCGAACAGGGCTCGATAGTTCGCCGCGTCCATCATCAAATCGGCCGGCGCCGCGGCGCGCCATTCCGCGAGCAAGGCGATGAGAGAAGCGCCGTCCGCGCTTACCGTCGTTCTATCGTATCCGTCTTCGTCTTCGCTGAAGGTCGCGAGCGCGCGCGCGTGAGCGTCGATATGGGCGTCGAGCGGCGCCTCGGCGTCGAGCGCGGCGAGTGGCGCCATAGCCTCCAGGCAATCGGTCAGTAAAATCTCGGCCGCGCGCCATTCGTCTTCGTCGAACTTCAAGCGTTGATCGTCCTCGCGCCTCTTGCTTTTGGCCTCTGCAAAGAGACGCGCCGGATCGTCGAGGCCGGTCGGCGGGAGAACGCCACGGAGCGCGCCGAGTTCGAGGGTACGGATCGCGGCCTCTAGCATCAGGCGTCGGCGCTTGAGGCGCATGAGCGGATTGTTGAGCAGCGCGAGGAGATCGAGCGCTTTGCGCGTCGCGGCCGCGTCGAGAATCAGCCGCGCGAAGACGCCGGCAGGGGTCGCGCTTAATGTCCCCCCGGCGGAATCTTCGACTGCGACGCCCCAGCGCGCGAGTTCGGCTTTGACGCGTCGGGTCAGGCCAAGGTCAGGCGAAATTAGCGCCGCGGTCTTCCCTGGAATCTCGAAGACCTCACGCATGGCGATGGCCAAAGTGAGCGCTTCTTCGGCTTCGTCCGCAGCTTCGATGACGCTTATGCCGGCGAGCGCCTCATTGATTCGCCGCTCGGCGAGCGCGTCTTCGCGGTTCCGCCAAAGCTCCGTCGAATCGGCCGGGCGCAACGCTTCGCTGATCAGGCGCGCGCGGGAATGCAGCGTGGCGGAGACGGCGCCGATCTCGATGACGTCGCCGCGCGTCGCCTCCATCGTTTCGAGCAGGCGCGACAGGCCGGCTTGCGGGTGCGTCGCGATTTGCTGCTTGCCGATCAGCCGCCAGGACTCTTCGTCGAGCGCAAAGTCGAGGTCTGGCAGAACGACGGCGCCTTGCGGCGCGCGCGCTACTGCGGCGATCAATTTGGCCGTCGCGCGCCGCGCGCCGGTCGAACCTGCGACGATTACCGGACCGCCGAACCTTCCTTGGCTGAGGCGTTCGATTTCATGCGCGACGAGCATGGCGCCGCGCGAGGCCTCGTCGATCAATCCGCGTTCGCGCAAATGCTCTGGCCAATGTCTGGCCGCGATCTTGAGAAAGTCGAGCGTGATGCGCCAATAATCGTCGAACTCGCCAGGCGTCAGCGTCTCCAGGCGCTCCCAGGGAATGTCCTCGATCGTCATGTCGTCGATGAGGCCAGCGAGATCGCCGGCGAGCGCGAAAGCCTGGACGGGACCGGCGACGACCAGCGGGGCTTCGGTCGCGTGATAGACCGGCTCGCCCCCCGCGTTGATCGAGAGGATCGCGCCGCGCAAAGCCTTGCTCCACGCCTGGGCGAGCCGCGCCAGGACCATGCGGCGCTCGAGATCGGAAATCGCTGGCGGCGCCTCGCCGGCAATGTCAGGCGGTTCGAAGAGCAGACCGTCCTCGGTGGGCTCGAAGGCGCCGAGCGGGGCGATATGCGGCAGTATCAGACTCGCGCCGCCGCCCGCCTTGCGCAAAGCTTCGCTAAGCGCACGGGCGGCGCGGCGCGTCGGCACATAGATCGTGGCGCTCGCCAGAGCGAGCGGCCCGCCTTCGCCCGGAAAGCCCGCGACCAGCCGGCCGCCGAGCAAGGCGTCGGCGAAGCTCGCCAGAAAAGGCGCGCCGGCCGGAATCGAGAAGAGTTTTAGGTCGGGCAGAGGGGCCTCGCTAAAGCGTCGAACGGCCGATTCGTAAGGGGTGTTTTGCGGCGCGAATCGGCGGGTGGCAAGAGCTACGCGCCACCCATGCAGATGAGGAAAAATTCGCCGGACTCTCATGGGTTTTGAACTAACGCTGGTTCAACGTAACGTCCCCTTGCCTGACACGGCGGCTTAGCAAACACTGCGCGTATGGCTTCGCCGCGATCTTCCTTGGGCGCTTTGGCGCGCGGCGTCGTCTATGTGGCGCTGGCGTTCTTCTGCATTTTTATCGCGCTGGTTGCCGTCTATAGTTTCGCGCCGCCGGTTTCGACGCTCATGGTCGGACGTGTCGTCATCGGCAAAAGCTATCAGCGCGTCTACACTCCCCTAAAAGACATTGCGCCGGTCGTCGCCGCCTCGGTGATCGCCTCCGAGGATGGCGGCTTCTGCCGGAACGCCGGCGTCGATTGGGGCGCGCTTCACGAAGTGTTGCGCAAGGCCGGCAAGAACGGCCCGAAGCGCGGCGCCTCCACCATCACGATGCAAACGGCGAAGAATCTTTTCCTCTGGCCGGGCCGCTCGGACATACGCAAGGGAATCGAGATTGGCATGGCGCTCGTGCTCGGCCAGGCCTGGTCGAAATCGCGGACACTGGAAATCTATCTCAACATCGCCGAATGGGGCGACGGCATCTACGGCGTCGAAGCCGCCGCCCAACGTTACTTTCACAAAAAGGCAAGAGAGCTCACCGCGAATGAAGCGGCGCTGCTTGTGACCTCGCTGCCGAATCCGATCAAACGCGATCCCGCCCATCCCGTCGGCTTCCAGCGCCGACTCGCCGCCGCCGTCGCCGAGCGCGCGCGGGACGAGGATTTGACGAGTTGCTTGGGGCGGTAGGCAACGAGTTAGCGCGTCATCGCGAGCAAAGCAATCCTTTCCCAGGCGGCGCCCTATGAATGGATTGTTTCGTCGCTTTCGCTCTTCGCAATGACTCGAAGGCTACGCCCATTCGCCTTTGCGGAACACCGGCGTACGACGTCCGTCTGCATGGACGCCGTCAATGTCGATCTTGTCCGAGCCAATCATCCAATCGATATGGATGAGGCTCTTGTTGCCGCCGCGGGCCGCAATCTCGTCGGCGCTGAGCTTGGCGCCGTCGATGAAACATTTGGAATAGCATTGGCCGAGCGCGATATGGCAGGCGGCATTTTCATCGAAGAGCGTGTTGAAGAAAAGCAAACCGCTTTGCGAGATCGGCGAGGAATGCGGCACGAGGGCGACTTCGCCGAGGCGGCGCGCGCCATCGTCGGTGTCGAGCACTTTGTGCAGGACTTCTTCGCCGCGCGCGGCCTTGGCTTCTACGATCCGTCCTTCGCTGAACTTCACTTGGATATTGTCGATCAGCGTGCCCTGGTAGGAAAGCGGCTTGGTGCTGGCGACATGGCCTTCGACGCGCCTTGCGTGCGGAGTCGTGAAGACCTCTTCGGTCGGAATGTTCGGATTGCAGGTGATTCCGTTTTTGGCGGTCGAGGCGCCGCCCTGCCATTCATGGCTATCGGCGAGGCCGATCGTGAGATCCGTGCCCGGCCCGGAATAATGCAAAGCCTGGAATTTTTGGCCGTTGAGCCATTGGGTGCGATTGCGCAAGGCCGCATTATGCGCGGCCCAGGCGGCGACGGGATCGTCGTCGGCGACGCGCGAGGCCGAAAAAATCGCGTCGGCGAGTTTCGCCACCGCGACATGCTCGTCATCCCCGGGAAAGACGCGCTTCGCCCAGGAGGCGGTCGGATAGGCGACGATGTTCCAATTGATGTCGAAACCCGCGATCTTCTCCAAGGCCGGCTGGTACGCCAGGGAATTGGCCTTGTTGGCGCGCGCGACATTGGCCGGATTCTCTTGCGAGAGCAGCATCGGATCATCGCCGACAATCGCGAGCCGCGCCGTATTGGCGGCGAAGGCTTTGGCGACGCCGTCGTAAAGCCAGCTCGCGGCGCGGTCGAAACTCTCGTCGCGCGCAAAGCGAAACCGCGACAGCGTGATTTCCTCGTCGGACAGAATCGGCGTCACGAGACCCGCGCCAGCCCTATAGGCGTGTTCCGCGATCCGGCGCGCCAAAGGCAGCGCCGATACCGGCGAGGTGAGGAAAAGATCTTGCCCAGCCTTGAGCTGAAGGCCGACTTTGACGGCCGCTTCGGCCAAGCGATCGAGTTTTACGGGGTCGATGGCGGCGACGACATTGCGTTGATGCGTGGTCATGAAATTTGCCTTGAGGTTTTTATCTTCGCTTTTGTTTCTCGGGCCAGCGGCGCGCGGCGGCCTGGCGTAAACTTAAGCCGTCAATCTCATTTCCAAAGAACGGCTGCTTCAAGGCCGTTCCTTTACAAGGTCGACCGATCAATCGCGCGCTCCGCCTCGTTGATTGCGTCAGGATAGCCGACATGCAACCAGACGCCGTCGAGGCGCACGCCATAGAGGCGGTTCTTGGCGGCGGCTTCAAAGAAAATCGGCGCCAGCCGGAAGATGTCTCTCGTATCCTTCTTGAAGAACTCCGGTTTGATGATGCCAACGCCGGTATAGACATAGGGCGCGACTTCCCGCTCCTGACGGCGCACCAGCCAGCCGTCAGCATGCATCGAGAAATCGCCAGGCCAGTCGACGCCGGCCGCGCTGACCGTCGCAGCGACAAGAAGCGCGACGTCCATTTGGTCGGGGTCCCAGGCCGCGGCGAGCCGCCGGAGATTGGAGCGCGGCCCCTCGAGCCAAAATGCGTCGGTATTGCAGAGGAAAAAGGGCTCGTCGCCGATCAGTGAAAGCGCCTTTTTGATCCCGCCGCCTTGATCGAGGAGCTTGTCGCGCTCGTCGGAAATGATGATCCGCGGCCGCTCACGCGCGGCGAGATGGGCTTCGATCTGATCGGCGAGATAATGCACATTGACGATGGCGCGTTCGACGCCGGCGTCGGCAAAGCGGTCGAGGCAATGGTCGAGCAGCGTCTTGCCGGCGATCTTGACCAGGGGTTTCGGCAAAGTCTCCGTGATCGGGCGCATGCGCAGCCCGAGCCCCGCGGCGAAGACCATTGCGGTTTTGGGCAGAAATGTCATAGCGCGGCGGAGCCAATCCCATACCTTCCCTCGTTCCGAGGGGGGCGGGGGCCATAATGCAGCGCCCAAGGCCGGCGCGTGACAGGGCCGGAACGGGCGAGCCGCGGCGCTTGGGGCCCCCTCATCTGCGAAGCGGGGGAGGGTACGGGAAGGGGCATGCGGCGGGCGCGACTGATCAACGAATTCTGCTTGGAATTAGAGTAGGATCATCAAGCCGAGGCGCCGAGCGCCTGCGGCAGATGCGTCTGATGCCACACTTTAATCGCCGACAACAGCGGGTGCGCGAGGCTCTTGGCCAGCGCGCGTTCAATTCTCGGCAGATGCGCGAGATATTGCGGCTTTCCGTCGCGCCGATCGAGCCGTGCGAAGATGCCGAGGATTTTCGTCGCCCTTTGCGCGCCCATGATCGCGTAAGACGCGGCGAAGGCGGCGACGTCGAAGCGCTTGTCGTCCTGCAGGCGGCGGCGGGTATATTGCGCCATCAATTGTAATTCGAGCGCCTCCCGGACATCGATACGCGCGTCCTGCAGCAAAGCGGCAAGGTCGTAAGCCGGCGGGCCGAGCACGCAATCTTGAAAGTCGATCAAGCCGATCCGGCCGAGCCCTTCGCGATCGGCCAGCCACAGGAGATTGGGCGAATGATAATCGCGCAAAGTCCACGTCGTCGGCGCAGCGAGGATCGGCGCCAGGGCGTCCCGCCACAAAGAGAGAAACTGCGCCCGCGCGCCTGAGGCCGGCGTGACCTTGGCGACATAGGGCGCGTACCAATCGAGCGCGAGTTCGACCTCGACCAGCATCGCCTCGACGTCGTAAGGGCGGATGACATAGGTCTCGTCGTCGACGGGCAGTTCCGAAGGCAGAGCGCGGCGATGCAATTCTGCCAGGAGATCGACCGCGACGGCGTAGCGTTCGGCGATCGGGCCGCGGGGACCGGCGATGAATTGGTCGCCTAGATCCTCCAGGACGGCGAGACCGTCGGCGATATTATGGGCAAGGATCCGCGGCGTCGAAAATCCCTCGCGGAGCAAACCGTCATCCATTGCGATAAAGGCGCGAATGTCGTCGGAGAGCTTGGCGATGGCCGCGTAGGGCTTGCCGTAACGAACGATAGGGCCGTCGGGGCGCGGCGGCGAGATCATCAGAATCGCGGTTTCGCCGGAAGGCGCGACGAGCTTCTCATAGGCGCGGATCGAGGCGTCGCCCTGCATGAAGATGCGTTTGGCGTCGCTCCATCCCGCCTCGGCCAGGATCGAAGCAATGCCGCGCGCGCGGGCGACGCGAGGGCCAAAAGCGCCATGGCCTTGAATGATTGCGACGCGCGCCTCCGGCCCGTCGGGCGAAGGCGCAAGGGCGATCTCGAGCCGGTCGCGGTTCAACGCCTCTTCAGCGCGCTGCGGCCATTCGACGATGACGAGCGCGCCGTCGTTCGCATCCTCCCAGCCGAGATTGATCAACTCGCCGGGATGTTTGATCCGATAGAAATCGGCGTGGACGATCGGATAGCCGGGACCATCATAGGTCTGCATAAGGGTGAAGGTCGGGCTCGGCGCTTCGAGCGCGGGATCGCCGGTCAGCGTCCTGATCAGGGCCCGGGCGAAAGTCGTCTTGCCGAGGCCGAGATTGCCGGAAAGGGCGACGAGATCGCCCGGCTGCAACCATTCCGCGACGCGTCGCGCCAGAGCGGTCGTCGCCGGCTCGTCAGGCAAGTCGATTCGCCAAGTCGAATCGACCGGCGCAGAACGCGAGGGCTGCGGCATGCGCTAGGCGACCCGGCTGATCGAGGCGCTCACGCCTTCGCTCGGGAAGATGCAGGTGACCGTCGTGCCCTCGTCCGGCGCTGAATCGATCAACACGCGTCCGCCATGCAATTCGACCAGCGCGCGCACGATCGACAGACCAAGGCCGACGCCGCGATGACGGGAGCCGTCGGTGAAAGTTTCGAAAGGCGTGAACACCCGATCCATCACGTCCGGCGGAATGCCGCGTCCGCGATCGCTGACCTTGAATACGATTTCGTCGCCGCGGCGCATGGCGGCCAGAGTAACCGTTTGGCCGGCTTCGGAAAAGCCGATCGCGTTGGAGAGCAGATTGAACAAAACCTGGCGGACCCTCAAGCCGTCCGCCCGCATCGCGCCAACGCCGTCCGTCGTGATGATCCGCAATTCGATGCCCGACTCGGTCAGACGATCCTGAACGCCTTCGGCCGCCGTTCGCATCGCTTCGGCGACATCGACATCTTCGAGTTTGAGCTCCAAGGCGCCGGCGTCGATCGAGGCGAGGTCGAGAATGTCGTCGATGATCGCCAGCAGCGCCGCCGACGACTTCGTGACATGGCCGGCATATTCGAGCTGCTTCTCGTTGAGCGGACCGACGGCGCCCGCCGCGAGCAATTGGGTGAAACCGATGATGCTGGTCAGCGGCGAGCGCAATTCGTAGCTGACGCGGCGGATGAAGGCGTTGCGCAATTGCTCGGCTTCCATCAACGCCTTGTTGAGTTTGGTCAGTGTGCGCTCGACATTCACGCCCGCCGTGACGTCGAAGAAAGTGACGAGCGTCGCGCCGTCGGGCAGGGGCATCGCCGCGCAATCGATGACCGCGCCATCGCTGCGCTCGATGCGTTTCTCATAGCCGGCGCGTACGTCGGGCATGCCGACGACGACGTCGCGCAGCGCGCTCCACAAGCCGGTGTCCGCATAGAGCGTCGCGCAAAGGCGCGCCATCTCGTCGATATGCGGGCGCCTCGCGATCCGCGCCGGATCAAGTCCCCAGAGTTGGACGAAGGCGGGATTGGACAGTTTCAGCCGTCCGTCCATGCCGAAGACCGCGACGCCTTCTTTCAACGTATCCAGCGTCTCGCCCTGGACGCGGATCAGTGCGTTGAACTGTGATTCGAGATTGAACCTTTGCGTGACGTCGTCGAACAGATAAGTGACGCCGCCTTGCGGATTGGGGCTGGTCACTGCCCTCAGCGTCCGGCCATCGGGCAAATACCAAATGTGCTCAGCCGGATCGATCGCTTGATAGGCGGCGAGAAGCTGCGCCTTCCACGAGCGGAAATCCGCCTGTTCCGGCAATTGCCGCTTGGCGCGCAAACGATCGAGAATCTCGTCGTCCGTCGGCTGTTGCTCGAGAAAGGCCGGATCGAGCGACCAGATCTGCCGATAGCCGGCATTATGGAAAATGAGCCGCTTGGCGCGATCGAAAATGGCGACGGCGGTCGACAATTGGTCGAGCGTGCGTCCGTACGAGGCCGTTTGACTTTCGAGTTCGCTCTGGAGCGCGACAAGCTTCGACAGATCGCTCGCCATGCCGGCGGCGCCATGCGCGCTCGGCACTTCGATCACGTCGTACATGCGTCGTTCGCCGGCCGCGACGGCCGGCGCGCGCCGCCGCCAGGTCTCGCCGGCCTGTCGCGCGGAAAGCGCGGCGTCGCGGGTCGCGCGGTCGAAGAGTTCGAGGTTGCGGGTCGTCGCATCGAGCGCGTCCTTCGCCTCGACGGCGCTGGCGTAGGCCGCGTTGACCCAAGCGATGCGGCCGTCGGCGTCGCGCGTCCAGGCCGGGCTGGGGAGCGCGTCGAGCATCGCTTTGAAGGCGCCGATCTCCTCGATGAGACGATTGTGAGTTTCGCGCAATCGGACCAATTGCAGACGATCGCCTGATATGTCGCGGATCCGCATGACGGCGCGGCCGGCGATGGCGCGGCCCTCGATGTCGAAATGGCGGCCGGAAAGGCTCGCGAGCGTGATCGAAAAGGCTTCGCCGCGCTGGCGGAGGCGTTCCACCGCCAATTCGAGTTTCTGCGCAAGTTCCGGCTCGAGCCATGATCCGAAGCCAAGCACGCGGCGCGGCAAAGGCGCGTCGGTGACCAGGGAAAAATCGCCTTCGACGTCCGGCTCGCCTGTCGAGGAGTTCCAGGACACGACAATTTGCGGATCCGTCGAAAGAAAGAGATTGGCGCGATCGAGTCGCGCATGGGTCTGCGAGAGTTCGGCGGTGAGCGCCTTTTCACGTTTGGCCCATTGCCGTCGGCTGACCAGATGCAGGATCGACGTGAATGTCGCGAAAAGGACGAGACCGATCAGGACAGCGAGGCTGGCGGGATTGTCGCGGGTCGGGTCGCCGCCGAGGAACGGAACAAAGGACTCGGCGCCGAAAGCGGCGTTCGGCGTCAGGATCGCGACCGACGTAAGAAGGCGCCTTCTTCCAATTCGACTGACGCCGAGGGAAGCCCCGCCTCTATGAGCCGCATTCGCTTCATCCAGCGCGCGCCGCGGCCGGGTTGTCCTGCGCAATCTTTGGCCCCCAAGAATCTCGGCGCACCTTTTCAATCAACGCGCTGGACTCGCATGCAAACAGATTCGAGATCCCCTCCGCCAAGAGGTCCGAATCACCCCAATCTAGCCTTATGCGCCCATGGCTAGGAAGTGGTTAAGTTGGCCCGGCGCTTTTTACTTAGGCTCGTTTGTCGAGAGCCGGAAAAAAGCGCTTATTCGCAGGTCGTTCGCGCCAAATATACGCTGCGCGCCGCTGACTTGACACGCTGCGCTTCGCGTAGGAGGCAGACGCGCCTTTCGTCTCCAACCTCCAGCGCTGATGACGCATCCTTTCGAGCACAGAATCATTTTTGTGCGCCATGGCCGGACATCGTACAATTTTGAAAATCGTTTGCAGGGACAGCGCGATGTGCCGCTCGACGGCGTCGGCCGTGAGCAGGCGCGCGCCGTCGGACGCTATATGCGCGGCGCAATGGCCCAGGCGATCGCCGCGATCGAGCATAAGGGCGCCTTCTGGGCCTCGCCGCTGGTCCGCACCCGCCAGACGATTGAGCTTGCGCGGACCGCGATGGGCTTTTCGCCCCGCGCCTACAATATCGATCCGCGCCTGAAGGAATTGACCTTCGGCGCCTGGGAGGGACTGACCTGGACCGAGGTCTGGCAAACAGATCCCGCCGGCGCGAAGGCGCGCGAAGCGGACAAATGGAATTTCGCGCCGCCCGGCGGCGAGAGTTACGCCATGCTTGTCGAACGCCTGCGGCCCTGGCTCGACGAACGCGAAGACGAGACGTTTCTGGTTGCTCACGGCGGGATCGCCCGAGCCCTGTTCGCCTTGCTTGCCAATATGTCCGCCGCGGAAGCGGCGAGCGCGCCGATTTGGCAAGGACGCGCGCTCATCTTCCATAAGGGCGGCGCGGAATGGGTCGGCTGACGCCGCGCTGATAGCCCGCGACAAAAAACCGCGCCCGCTCGCCTGTGGACGAGGGGCGCGATCGATCGGACGGATCCTGTGACCGAGGACCCGCTTCCCGCTTTAAAACTTAGGTCTTGGGAGCGTTCGGATCGGCCGGAGCGGCGTCGGGCGCCTTCTCCTTGGCCTTCTTGCTCTTCTTCGCGACATGCTTGGCCTTCTTGTGATGATGAGCCTTGGGCTTCGCCATCGCATCGGCGGCCGGCGCGGAGGCGGCCGGAGCGCCGCCAGCGGGCGCGTTCTGATCGGTTTGCGCGAGGGCGGGGGTGAGGATGAGCGCCGAGCTGAGCCCAAGCGCGACAAGCAGCTTTTTCAAGTTGGTTCTCCGTATTGTGCGGCCAAGGGACTACAAAGCGTCTCAGGCGCGTCGAGTCATTCCAAATGTCACATGAATTTTGGATGAACGAGGGATGACCAGGGGGCCCGCTCCGCGCCATTGGCAGGCCCCGCCATCAAGTCTTGTCGCGTCTTGCAAAGTTTGACGCTTCGTCGATGCGCTCCTAAACAGCGTCACGGAAAATGTCATGTCGCACAATACTTTCGGACGCCTCTTCCAGGTGACGACCTTCGGCGAGAGCCACGGGCCGGCGATCGGCTGCGTCGTCGATGGTTGTCCGCCGATGATCCCGTTGGACGCCGCGGACATCCAGGCTGATCTCGACCGGCGCCGCCCAGGAACGTCCCGCTTCACAACGCAGCGCCGCGAGCCGGACGAAGTCAAAATACTCTCCGGCGTTTTCCTTGACGAAGCCTCCGGCCGCCAAGTGACGACTGGAACGCCGATCGGGCTTTTGATCGAAAATGTCGACCAGCGCTCCAAGGACTATGGCGACATCAAAGACAAGTTCCGTCCCGGCCACGCTGATTTCACCTATGTCGCGAAATACGGCCTGCGCGATTATCGCGGCGGCGGGCGTTCCTCGGCGCGCGAGACCGCGATGCGCGTTGCGGCCGGCGCCGTCGCGCGCAAAATCATTTCCGGCGTCGCGGTGCGCGGCGCGCTCGTGCAGATCGGCGCGCTGAAGATCGATCGTTCGCGCTGGGACTGGGACGAGGTTCATCGCAATCCTTTTTTCTGTCCGGACGCCGAAGCCGCCGAACGTTTCGCCAATTATCTCGACGACATCCGCAAAGCCGGTTCGTCGGTCGGCGCGGTGATCGAGATCGTCGCGGAAGGCGCGCCCGCCGGTTGGGGCGCGCCGATCTATGGCAAGCTCGACGCGGAAATCGCCGGCGCTTTGATGAGCGTCAACGCCGTCAAAGGCGTCGAGATCGGCGCGGGCTTTTCCGCCGCCGAACTCACCGGCGAAGAGAACGCCGACGAGATGCGCGCCGGCAATGACGGGCGCCCGGTGTTCCTATCGAACAATGCCGGCGGCATATTGGGCGGCATCTCGACGGGTCAGCCGATCGTGGCGCGTTTCGCCGTCAAGCCGACCTCGTCGATCCTGACCCCGCGCAAGACGATCGAACGCTCCGGCGCGGAGACGGAGATCATGACCAAAGGCCGTCATGATCCCTGCGTCGGCATCAGGGCCGTTCCGGTCGGCGAAGCGATGGTCGCCTGCGTTCTCGCCGATGCTTTCCTGCGCCATCGCGGCCAAGTCGGATAAGGTACGACTGGCCTTTGCGCTAAAATTTGGCAAATCCTTGGATTGCCGCAGGCGCCAAATTTCTTGTCCAGGAAAGCCCTTTGTTATCAAGCCCGCCGCAAGGCGAGGACCAAGCTTTTCCAAACTTTTCTTTGGCCGGTTCGGGCGATTTCAATGGCTTGGAGCGAAAAAAATTT
>JASLHV010000111.1 GCA_030153205.1 Roseiarcus sp.
GCGTGAAAATCGCGCGCGCTTTGCTTTCGGCGTCGGCATGATTTTTTGCGACGCCGTGAAAAAGCATCGGCTCGACGATGATACGGCGGATCATGTGACGTGGATTGAGAGAGGCCATCGGATCTTGGAAGATGAGCTGCATGCGCCTTCGCAGCGGCCGCATCCTCCCTTCCGATAGGCGCGTTATGTCTTGGCCGGCGAAAGCGATGGAGCCCGAGGCGACATCCACCAGCCGCAAGAGCGCGCGGCCGAGCGTCGTCTTACCCGAGCCGCTCTCGCCCACAATGCCGACGGTTTCGCCGCGTCTCACGCTTATACTGACGCCGTGGAGCACTCTTACGGGTTGCGACGCGCGTCCTAGCCACCGACGCTTCCCGCCGAAGGCCACCTCGATGTCGCGCGCTAAAAGCAGTTCTTCGCTCATGCGGCCGCCTCCGAGCGAAGGCGCGCGATGAGGTCTTCAGGAATGGGTTTTAAGCCGACATCGGGCCTGTCGTAGCGGGGGCAAGCGTCGAGCAGCGCGCGCGTGTAAGGATGTTGAGGCCTCTGCAACAAGTCGCCCGTGCGGCCTTCCTCGACCACGCGCCCGCTAAATAGCAATGTGACGCTATCGCAGATTTGGGCGACGACGCCGAGGTCGTGCGTGACGAAGATGACGGATGTGCCATGCGAGCTCTGCAGATTGCGTATGAGACGTAGGATCTGCTTCTGCACGGTGACGTCGAGCGCCGTGGTCGGCTCATCCGCGACGATCAGCTTCGGGTCGAGCGCAAAGGCAGCGGCGATGAGTACGCGCTGGCGCATGCCTCCGGACAACTGATGAGGGAAGCAGCGCAGGACCCGCTCGGGATCGCGAATGTGAACTTCGTCGAGCAATTTGAGCGCGATTTTGCGCGCGCCCCTGGCGTCAAGGCCGCGCCAGAGACGCAATCCATCCGTCAATTGCCCTTCGATGCGGCGACCTGGATTGAGCGCCGTCATCGGGTCTTGTGGGATCAAAGCGATCTGCTCGCCGACCAGCCGCCGGCGTCGCTCTGCCGGCATCTTGAGCAGGTCTTCGCCTTGGAACAGCACTTCGCCTGAAGTCACCCGGACTGCGCGCGGCAAAATGCCAAGAATCGCCTTGCCGATCGTCGACTTGCCAGCGCCGCTTTCGCCGACCAGACCGCGCGTCTCCCCGCGCTCCACGGTCAGCGCCACCTCGTGAAGTATCGGCGCCTGATCGCGGTCGGAGACAGCGCTCAGTCGAGAAATGGAAAGTATGGCGCCGCTCATCGCCGCATCACCGGGTCGAGGGCGCGGCGCAGGCCCTCGCCGAGCAGGTTAAAGGCAAGTACTGTCAGAAATAGCATCATCAACGGCGCCGCGAGAATCCACCAGCCTTGATGCATGAGTTGGCGGCCTTGCGCGATCATGCCGCCCCAAGTCGGGGTGTCGGACGAAACCGACAGGCCGACAAAAGAAAGAATCGCCTCCACGATCACGGCGATGCCCATTTCCAGACTGACCAGCGCGATTAGCACCGGAAATACGTTGGGAAAGATTTCTTGTGTCAAAATGCGCAACCGCGAGAACCCGATGGCGCGTGCGGCGGTCACATAGTCGGCGCCCGCCTGGTTGATCGTTTCAGCGCGTACGACCCGGCAGAAGCGCGTCCAATCGATGATTGCGATCGCCGCGATGACCGAACCGACGCCGGCCCCGATCACTGCGACCAGCAGGATTGACAACAAGACGGGCGGGAACGCCATCCATATTTCGACGAGCCGCGAAATCGTCGCGTCGACCACGCCGCGGTACCAGCCGGCAAGCAGGCCGAGCACGGCGCCTAAAGCCGCTGCGAGACTGGATGCGACGAAAGCGACCGTCAGCGCGACGCGCGAACCGTAGATGACGCGTGAAAGAGCGTCGCGGCCAAGATCGTCGGTGCCGAGCCAGTGGCCCGGCTCGGCGCCAGCCTGCCAGAAGGGCGGCGTGGCGCCGAGAAGAATGTCCTGCTCGAGCGGATCCTTTGGCGCAATCCAAGGGGCGCCTAGCGCGAGAACGAGCAGAAATAAAATGAAGCAGCCGCCCGCGGCGACTTTGGGGTCGCGCAAGCAAGCCTGCAAGGCCGCGAAGCCGCGGTGCGAGGGTGCGGCGCCAGCGATCGCCTCAACCATGACTCAGTCTCGGATTGGCCGCCACGACAAGCAGGTCGACCACCATGTTCACGAGGATGAACAAGGCGCCAAAAACGAGCGTTAAGCCTTGGATCAGCGGCAAGTCGCGATTGATGACCGCGTCGATCGCCATGTTGCCGACGCCGGGATAGGCGAAAATACGTTCGACGATAACGGTCCCGCCAATCAAGAAGGTGAACTGCACGCCGGTGAGCGCCAGTGTCGGCGCGATTGCATTGCGTAAAGCCTCTTGCAGGACGAGCCGGAGCTTGGACATACCTTTGAGCCGCGCAAGCAGTACGTAGTCCTGCACCATAGCCTCCCGCAACGATTCCTTCAGCACCCGCGTGATGATCGCCGCGAGCGGCAAACCAAGCGCGAGGGTTGGCATCGTCATATGCCTTACGATGTCGGCGAACAGGGAGAAATGCAGAGTCAGCAGGCTTTCGGTTAGATAGAACGGCGTTGCAAAGTGGGCGTCGAGCGATGGGTCTATCCGGCCCGACAGGGGCAGCACCGGCGCGAAGACGCCAAATAGTAGGACCAGGACGAAGGCCCAGATGAAATCCGGCACGGCCAGGAACAAGCCATTGATCGCGTCG
>JASLHV010000114.1 GCA_030153205.1 Roseiarcus sp.
GGCAAGCGCGCCCTGGCCGAGCGGCATGCCCCAAACGAGGATCGCGAGAAGGAAGGTCACGATTGCGCCGATGAGCACGGCGGCCCAAGCGGTTAGACGCAATACGGCGAGCAAAACCAGGAGGAGACAGACCGGGACGAGTGCGATGATGCAGGTCAGCGCGAGATTGCCCAGTGGGTCCACGACTTGCGTGAACATAGCTTCCCCCCTGTTTTGAGGTCGCTTTCGCGACTCAGATGCTGCTTAGCGCGACATGACGCGCTGATTTTGTCAATGGCGACGAAAGTCAAGGCGATTTTGCCGGATTAATCGAAAAACCGGATGACCCGATAGATCGCGCCGCTTATGCGGGGTTTCCACAATAGTACGTACCGCTACCGGGAATAGCAGGCGGCATTCGCGTACGGCTCGTCGCTGCCACAGCCCTTCAGGGACGCGTAGAAATGATAACCCTTACTGAGCATGCAGCTTCTTTCAATGCCTTCCGGCCCTTCGTTGGCGACGGTTTTCAACGCTTTACCGCGACACTGCGCCATGTCGCCTTCCTGTTGGGAGGACGGCCCGCAAGCCACGAGAAATAAAAAAGGCGCAAGGCGCAACAGCGCCGTCACACATCTCGTCACGTTTTCACGATTTTGATTCAACCCCGCCATCCGCCGCGATCGAACGTTCGATTCTCTCAACCGTCCTCGATCAGTGAGCCGCGCCGCTCGTCAGGGCAAACGACCGATCGAGGAACGTCGATACGAAGCCCGAGCGCCCACCCATGACCGCTCGGGACGCGTCAAGCCAATGCCCTAGCCTGGGCGGGAAGACTAAAATTTATGTTTAGACCAAAAGAATTAAGGAACTTTCTAGGCACGCTGGCGCCGTACCGGACTTGCCTCGTACCGCAACCTCGATTCTTGCAAAATATCTCCTGTTTAGTACATTTAATTCCGGGGTCACCTATGAGGACGCGCGACATACAACGAACCGGACGACAGCCTTTCTTGGTTTCGGAGATGCAAATCCGGTTTCCCAGCGATCAGGACGATGTTTTACGAGTGAATTAACCTTGGCTTCAAACTGCGGCGCTAAGCTGCCTGCGGCGCCGGATATTCCGGCAAGATAAATCGGGTCGTCGGGGCAGTGGACGCGTTGGAACCATCCGAGCATCGTCGCGATCCGCGCGTGAAGGTCACGCTGCGCGGCCGCTACATGCTCGCCGACGGGCGCGAATATCCGTGCCGCACGGTCGACATTTCCGCCGGCGGCGTCGCGATCGTCGGGACAATCAAAGGCAAGATCGGCGAGCGCGTCGTCGTCTATCTCGATCGGGTCGGAAGAATCGAAGGAACGATCGTCCGTCATTTCGACGGCTGTTTCGCCATCACTTTGCGCGTTTCGCCGCTTAAACGCGAAGCCCTGTCCGCCGAGGTCGCCAGGCTGGTCAAAGAGCAGACTGGCCGCGCCATCGAGGCGGCCGCGTTGCGCTTCATCAACGAGAGCCAAATCGCGGTCTGAACGAGCGCGCTGACGGAAGGGCGTGTCCGCGGCTCGATGCCGCCTATTGCTCGGACTTCGCTGGCGAACCTTAGATCCTAACCGCGCTGGGTCTTGGTATGCTCCGTCCCGAACACCTTGTCCCACCAGGGCGCGCTCACCCCAAAGCCGCGGCTTTCGTCATGGAAATGGTGCAACATATGACGGCGCCGCAAATGGCGTCCGAGTCCGGTCTTGGGTTCGCCATGGTGCAGGTAATAATGCACCATGTCGTAGAGGAGATAGCCAACCATGAATCCCACTTGCGTCGGATAGGCGAAAGGCAGGCCGAACAGGAGACGCATGTCCAGGAAATTAACCGCCAATACCGGCGCGCTCATCAAAAGAGGGGTGACCAGCCTCAGCGGATCATTGGGATGTTCATGATGGACGCCATGAATCAAATGATGGATATACGCGCCGAATTTGCCTTTGAACTCCATATGGAAAACGTACTTGTGACAAAAATACTCAAAAAGCGTCCAGATCACATAGCCCGATAGAACGCCAAAAAAAACCGATGCTGGCGCCAATGCGCTGAAGCTCAGCCACGCCAGAAAGATCGTGATAGGGGTGTAAACGACAAGCGGCGCCCACCAATGCATCCGCGAAAACTTATCGAGCAACGGATTTGCAAAAAGCTGCGGCGAGGCCTTGAGGCGCTCGACGTCGGAAACATATGCGCCGCTCGCATTGCCGGCTCGAGCTTCACCGGTGGGCATCTCTTCTCCATATCAGGTCAAATCATGATAGGCCGGTTTGACAGGTTCTTATAGGGGCAGATCGTCGGCGAGGAAACCGCTGGTTTTCGAGCTCAACTCCCGGTGTCGATCAGGGGCGGACGCCTATTTGGCAGCGTGATTTCGCTTGATAAATTGTATAAATATTTGTTATTAATGATGAATCTCTAAGTGGGATCGCCGGCGCTCTCACTTTGGCGAATTCGAGCGTACAAGCTCGGACGGAGCCACTCCCGATGCAAACCCTCCGATCGGTCCGGCCTTTGAGGCGGCATTCCTCGCCCAAAAGGACGGAGGGACAATGCAAACCGTAAGTAACCGATCTGTTGTCGAATAAAGAGACGGGCGCGAGGCGGCGGATCTCGCGGCATATGCGGACAAAGAAATGGATAAACTTCAGCTTATGGCCAATGCCCTTCACCATCTCTTCACTGGCCTTTACAATCGGAGCCATGGATTGAGAGCGATCCACATCAGGGTCGAGCAGTTTGACGCAACAATCACGCGGCTCGCCGTGGCGGCGACGTCTTAAACCGATGATTATCTGCATGGGGACCCGCGAAGGTTGCGAAAACAAGACCGGCCACGCCACTCGGACGGCGAGGCTGATGGGCTATAGCGCTCGCTAAAGGAGCAACCGGATGTCGTCGACTGTCGCCGCCGGCGCCGTGCGCGGGCCCTTTTCGCACCTTCCCTTCGCGGTGATCTGGGCCGCCACGTCCTTATCCCTCACGGGGATCGCAATTTCCGACGCCGCCTCAGCCTGGCTGATGACAACGATCGACGCGGACCCTCGCGCCGTCTCCTTCGTTCAGGTGGCGAGCAATCTGCCGATGTTCCTGTTTACGCTTCCGGCCGGCGCATTGGCCGATATTACCCAACCGCGCACATTCTTGATCGCGATCGAGAGTTTTGTCGTTCTGATGATGGCGAGCTTCGGCGTCGCGATCTATCTCCACCTTGTCGGCCCCGCTTTGCTCCTCACCGTCGTGTTCCTGCTAGGAGCCGTCTGGTCCCTGGCCGCTCCGGCGTGGATGTCCGTCACGCCATTGCTTGTACCGCCGCACGACCTGGAGGCGGCAAATGCCGCCAACAGCGTCGGCTACAATGTGAGCCGTACGATCGGACCGGCGCTGGCGGGATTCGCGATCGCCCATTTCGGTCCGCAATCGCCCTATTGGCTGTTTGCGGCGGCCAACACGATATCGGTTCTGGCTCTGTTGTGGTGGCGGGCGCCGCTTCGCGCAAAAGCTCGCAAGCGAGAGTCCCTTCTCGGCGCCATCGTCGCGGGCTTGCGGCACGTTCTGGCGAACCGCAGGCTTCAACACACGCTTTGGCGCACAATCGCGATTTATCCGTTTGCGGCGGCCTATCTCGCTTTGCTGCCTTTGGTCACAAAGAAACTGCCGGTGCACGACGCGCAAACCTATGGTTTCCTGCTCGCGCTTATAAGCGTCGGCGCCATCCTCGGCGCGCTCACGCTGACGCGATTGCGTTCTCACAATTCTCCAGATCGCACGGTCGTCATCGGGACGCTGATATTGATCGCCGGCCTGACGATATTCGCGACGGCAAGCAGCTTCGTTCTCGCCGCCGTCGCGTCGGTCGTCTGCGGCGCGGCTTGGACGATCATTCTCGCCGTACTCTATGTCTCGGCGCAGCTTGCCCTTCCCAATGAAACGCGCTGCCGCGGCCTTGGAATCTTTCTTACCGCGATTTTTGGCTGCGTGACGCTTGGCAGCGCGCTGTGGGGACTATTGGCGGCATGGAGCGGCGTCAGCAATGCGTTTTTGGTCGCAGCCATCGCGGCCCTCGCGCTGATTCCGGTAAGCCGGAGATGGGATCTCCTTGGCGCCAGCGCCTTATGAGGAAGAGGACGGTCGAACTCTAGCGCGACGCCTAACGAACTGGTCATCACGACGGGCTGGCTGCTCGTACGGCTTGCGCCGCGCTCACCGGCTTGCGTAAGCGCGGCTATGATGTGCGGACCTCGCGGAACAATGAGAGGGGGGCGCTTCCGTCCATCGCATTACAATGCTGGTTCCGGCGCGCGTACCAAGCAGTGACATATCTGACTGTAATATCGATATCTTAAATCGTTGCGGGGCGTTACCAGAGATATGGGTCTTCACAGTCAGAGACGGCCGCACAATAGAAAGAGGCCTTCGAGACTTTTACGGAGAGGCGCCGACTGATGCCGAGCGCGTCTCCATGGACAGAGTGCAAAAAAGCAGCACCCATAAGATCACGAAACGAGGGAGGGATCTTGTAATTACAAACATACCTGTAATTTATATATGTTTGCCCATGGCGGAGGGGGCGGGATTCGAACCCGCGATACGGTTTCCCGTATACACACTTTCCAGGCGTGCGCCTTCAACCACTCGGCCACCCCTCCTTAGATCGCGCGTCAGAAGCGCGAAGGGCCGCGCATATCA
>JASLHV010000126.1 GCA_030153205.1 Roseiarcus sp.
GCAAGCCGATCCCGGCGGCTGAGATTGAAACATTGCTGGCGGGGTCAGACGGAAGAGAATTTGCCGCGTAGTCTTTCATTCTTGCCGAGAAGATGTCGAGGGACTGATCGCGGCCTGGCGGATGATTCCCTCACAATCACGAACGCGTCGAGCTTCGAGACGTCGCCCCAAAGTTGGCGCGCTCTCTGATACTCGCCGCTGCCAGGGAAGAGGTGGATCGCTACCGCTCTTGGCGAAGGGTAGCGCCGCGCCATCCAATCTTGACGTTCGCGCGACCTCATCGGGCGGCAGCGCTGCGTTGGGGTGGCGAAAGCCGCCGCCTACCCAGGCTATCCGTTGCCTTCGGTTTTCTGAGACCGCGAACATTTGTCCTGCGGCATAGTCGACCGTAGACAAAGCCCTGTCCGTGCACGTAGCAAAGTTTGCGCAGGATCGCCTATCGTTTCGGAGTTTCAAGCCCTCTGCGATCACATCTAAGCCTTCATCGCGTGTTAGGCTGGCGGCATTCATTCCCGTTTCCAGTCTTCTAAGCCGCCAAGCCTTCCCGCCCTCCTGCGATCGACCGCGGCGCATGCAACATTGCTGTCGCGCCGGCGAAAGGCAGAGGCTTTGCGAACAAATAGCCTTGCCCGAATCTGCACCCCAAGCGCTTGAGTTCCTGCAATTGCTCTGTAGTTTCGACCCCTTCCGCGACGACCTCAATGCTCATGCCCTCCGCTAAGGCCAAGATCGTCGTGATGATCTGACGACTTTCCGGATTGTCGATCAATGCGGTGACGAACGATCGATCGATCTTCAGAATGTCGATCGGAAACCGGTGCAAATAGCTGAGCGACGAATAGCCGGTGCCGAAGTCGTCCATGCTGAGTTCGAGCCCCAGCGATTTGAGCTCGCTGAGCACGCGCAGCGCCCGTTCGGGGGCAGCCATCGTGCTGCTCTCGGTAAGCTCCAGCTTGATCAGCGCCGGATCCACGCGGGTCTCGACCAATATCGCCTGGACGTTCGATACGAGATTCGGCTGCGAGAACTGACGCGGCGACAGATTAATGCTGACGGTCAGCTCAGAACCTCGATTGAACTCCTGCTGCCAGGCCCTAGCGGTCAGACAGGCCTGACGAAGAACCAACATCCCAAGCGGAACGATCAGGCCGGTTTCTTCAGCCGCGGGAATGAAATCGTCGGGATAGATCAGCCCGACACCAGGCGCCTCCCACCGAACCAGCGCCTCGAATCCTACGATCTGCTCGTCGTCGAGGGATACGATCGGCTGATAGTGCAGGACGAACTCGTTTTCACGGATAGCTCGGCGAAGATCATTTTCGAGGCGCAGACGGCTAGTTGCCTGAGCGAGCATCGACGCATCGAAGATTTCGGAACGAGCCTTGCCCAAACTTTTGGCGCGGTACATCGCAAGGTCAGCATCGCGCAACACGTCCTCGGGTGTAACGTAGTCGGCAGATCCCATTACGACGCCGATGCTGGCGCTCGTATGCACTTCCTGTCGTTCGACACAGAAGGGCGCCATCAGAGCGTCCTGGATTTGCGCAGCGATCGAAAGCGCATATCCCGGCCGATTGGAATTCCAAAGCAACACCGTAAACTCATCGCCGCCCATTCGCGCAAGAAGGTTGCCTACCAAACGCGCGCCGTGTTTTTCAACCGCCTCTTCGTCACAATGCAACAGCGTGCGCAGTCGATCGGCGACCTGAATGATAAGGCTGTTTCCCGCGATATGACCGAGGCTATCATTGACGACTTTGAAACTATCGAGGTCAATGAAAAACACCGCCCAGTCATTGCCGGATCGGTTTGCGCTTTTCGCCACCGCCCCTCTCAGTCGATCTATGAATAGGGTCCGGTTCGGCAGCCCGGTCAGAAGGTCGTGCGAAGCGTCGTACAGAGCCGATTCCTTGGCCTGCATGAGTTCGGCGCGAGACTTGCTCAAGCCATCGCGGGCGCCATTGAGTCCGATCGCTGCCTGTTTGATTCCGAGTTGCAGCGCGTTGAAACTCTCGGCCATGGCCCCGAGCTCGTCGCGCGAATGGACAACTACTGGATCTATGTCGACGGACACGTGAGCGTCCGCGAGATTGCCATCGCCGAGGGCGCGCATGGCGGCCGCGAACTCCCGAAGGGCGCCGGTGGCGAGGCGTTCGGCTGCCTGGCGGACCTGATCAGCCGAATTGGCGATTATGCCGGGCAGCACGATGCCAACGCTAATTGTCAACAGCGCCACCACGACGAAGATATCTTCGAGCGCTGCGACAAAGGCGCGGTGATCAGGGGGAATTGCGTCGACGGCGAGAATATAGCCAACCGCGTCGAAGCCGAGCACGAACACCATAGCGCCGGTTAGTTTGACGTGCAGGCTTCCCGCAAATCCATGGAGGCCAGATCGCCTGCGGTCCCCTAACATCCGCCAGCCATAGAGCGCTGCGCCAGAATAGGCCATCAGCAACCCGAAGACGACCGTCGGCAGGCCGAATTGCTGGAAGCCGAGAACGGCGCTGGCGCCCCAGACGACAGCCGCTGCGACGCCTGCTGCGATCATCCCCTTGGGCGCTCGATAGGGCCGGCGCGCCGTTGGGGCGTCGCGTCGGAGCAGCCAGACGGCAATGCTCGGAAGGCAGATGCCAATTAAATAAGTGAAATTGGCGGCGGCGATGAGCCAGATTGGATCCCCGACGAGCAGGAAGAGAATTGCGAATCCCGCGGTGAATAATGTGGCGACCCACGGCGCGTCGGTGGGCAGTCGCAGGGCAAGAAACCGCGGCGCCAGTCCGTCTTCCGCGAGCTGCGACAGCGTCCGAGCCGCGCCGGCGAGAGGTTGCATCGTTCCGTGGAACATATTGAACATCATGAAGCCAATCGCGGCCGACTTCGCGAGGCTGCCGAACAGTGGGGCGAAGGTCGGTCCAAGAACGTTCGCCAGATCGTCGCCCAGGGCCGCCGGACCCAGCGCGCCAAGCCAAACGACGGGCAGGGCGATGAAGAAAACTGCTGCCATAGCGGCGCTGACGATCATTGCCCGCGGGACGTTTCGTTCGGGGTCGACGGTCTCGCCGACGTGGCACAGAGCGGCCTCAAACGCCGGAGCGCCGAAGCCGACGAGGTAAAGCCCCGCCATCAGGGACGTCATAGCGCCGAACCAACCGTCAAAAGGCGTCGTAAGATGGAAATCGACCGCTCGGCTCCAATCGACCTGGCCGGCGACGATCGGCGCCAGCATCGATACGAAGGCGAGGCTTGCAGAGGCTGCGGCGAATGGCACCGCCAGCGCCGTGATCCGGTTTACGCCCGCCAGATTTACCGCGACGAAAAAAACAACCAGCGCGCAAGCGATCAAGGGAACGGGAAGGCCAGGAAAACACCACTGATTGATGGCGGTCGCCGACAGGATGGCGGTCAAGCCGCACGTTGGCACCCAACCCCACCAGTAACAAACGCCGGCGAGGGTCGCCAAGACTGGGCTGTACGGGTGAAAGGCGTTTCTACATGCCGCGGCTATGCCGCCGACTCGATCCGGCGACATGAGAACCAGCTCGGTCCATCCGGGCGCGGCCGCAAAACTGAGAATTGCTCCGAAAATCAGCAGCAGGACGGCGGCGCTGCCTTGGCCGGGGATTTCCCCCTGTCCCGCAAACAGAGCGGCAATGAGGAATAGGCTCTGATTGCTGCCACCCATCGCCAGAGCAGCCGTGCCAACCCAGCCGATCGTCCGCGGATGACGAGGAAACCCGGCGTCGGCGCTCTCGTTCGCTGCGCGAGGCCGCCCCAATGGCCCATTCTCCCGCAAACTGACGTCGTCCGACATCCGCCAACTCCTCGGTTGTACGAATAACGCACCGAGATGACTTATGCCTCGTTCAAATTAACCCTTTCTTTGTGATTACGATGAACGAACATCTAAATTTATAGCTATATACGCGTTAGGCGCACATTCGTCGTACGTTGGGCTCC
>JASLHV010000156.1 GCA_030153205.1 Roseiarcus sp.
GAAAAGAACAGATTCTGTCGCTTGGCCGGCAGGTCGCGGACGATGCGTCGGATCGGCTTGATGAAGCCGAGATCGAGCATCTGATCGACCTCGTCGAGTACGAAATATTCGACGCCTTTCAGATTGGCGACATGCGCGTCGAGATGATCGACGAGACGGCCAGGCGTTGCGACCAGCACGTCGAGCCCGCGCGCCAAAGACTTGATCTGCGCGCCATGCGGCACGCCGCCGAAGACGACCGCGATCGAAAACGGCAGGCCTTGCGAGAGATCTCGAAAGCTTTGCGCGATCTGGCTCGCCAATTCGCGGGTTGGACTAAGAATTAGAACACGCGCGCTTCCGGAAGGCGCGCGGCGGGGATTAGCGAGAAGACGATCGAGGATGGGAAGCGCGAAGGCCGCAGTCTTGCCGGTGCCTGTCTGCGCGACGCCGATCAGGTCACGGCCGGCCAGGAGAGCGGGAATAGCGCGGGCTTGAATGGGGGTCGGGGTTGCGTAACCAATCCTTTTGAGAGCGGAAACCAGCGGCGCGGCGAGGCCGAGCCCGAGAAAATTATCCAACGAAGGGTACCTTTGACAAAGCCGCGCGAGTGCGAAGCCTTGAAGCGGCGCGCGGGCGGCTGATTTTGATGGAGACGCCCTGCGTGGTCCGGGCAATCGACTGAGACGTTCAACAGCGCTGGTAGGAGAGCTTTCGAGCCCGTCACGCAACCAAATCGTGTTGTCCCGCGCGAACCATATGCCGCAGCGGTCGTGCGCCATATGAGGCATCGGCTCTGCAAAGTCAAGCGCGACGCTTTCGATCGACAATGGTCACGTTGTCACAACTTCCTGGGATTTTTAGCAAATTCGCCTCGGTATCGATCCGTAGGCGCCATGTGAGGCCGCAGGTGCGGTCCGCGTCGGAGAGAAACAGACAATGAAACGGATCGCGCTTCTCTCCGCCTGCCTCGCTTTGGCGGCGCTTTCTCTTGGCAGCGTCGCCTCCCTTGCGGGCGTTCGCAATCGCGGCGAAAATCGCGATCGTAAATGCTGGCGCAACGGAGAGGCCGAAGGTTTGCCGAAATACCATCTGGGCTTGGGCCTGATCGCCACATGCTTCGTTATAACGATCGCGTTCGGCGCGGAAGTTTGGCCTCCCGCCGATCCCGACGCCGAACTGACGCCGAAGCGCATGGTCCCGTCTCTCGCGGACGAATTTCGCGACATTCGTACCTTCCGACAAGCGCAGGACATTCTAGGCTCAGGCGGGAAAATCGTCGAACGCCGCCTGGACGCCGAACAGCCTTACGTCCTGTACCGTTGGCGCATGCCGGACGACACGGTGGAGGCGCGGGTCAGGCTTTTCAAGACCGGCGATTTCGGCGGCCTGATCGTCAAGCCCGGCGAAGCAGCGATGATCGTGTTCAACAATTTCGGCGCACGCGTTTGCGCGAGCTGCGCTCCCCCCGTCAACGCTTGCGGCCGAAGGCCATCCTGGGTTCCGCACGATGTGCATTGGGATAATTTCGATTGCCGGTGCACCTTGACCGGACCGAACGGAGACCAAGAGCTGGGCTGTTAAAGATCCCGCCTCGCCCTCCGGCGCCGAGTGATAACAACAAGGCCGCCTTAAATTCATCACTGGTCCCGGGAAATGATCGCGACCGCCTTACCGAATGAGGATGCAATGGAAATCAAGCGAAACGGGACGCGGCCTTCGGGCAAGGGACCGGCGGATTATTTCACCGGCGCGGTCCGCATCGATCCGGTCATCGAGGCGCCGGAGCCGGCGCGCGTGCGCGGCGCCAGCGTGACCTTCGAGCCGGGCGCGCGAACAGCCTGGCATACACACCCGCTCGGGCAGACGTTGATCGTCATCGCCGGCTGCGGCTGGGCGCAGCGCGAGGGCGGGCCGATCGAGACCATCCGCCCGGGCGATGTTATCTGGTTCGCGCCTGGCGAAAAGCATTGGCACGGCGCGACGGCGACGACTGGCATGACCCATATCGCCATCCAAGAAGCCTTGAACGGCAGCCCAGTCGATTGGATGGAGCATGTGAGCGACGAGCAATATCTGGCTCGGCCGGCCTGACCTTTAATTCGCCGTCAGCACAGCACGACCGATAAACCGCCCTGCCCGCAGATCGGTCAAAGTCCGGCTCGCGTCGTGCAAGGCGCACCGCGTCACCGGCAACGGCGTCACTTTGCCGGCGCGGACGAGGTCGACCAGTTCGCGCAGTTCGGCGAGATTGCCGACATAGCTGCCAAGAATCGAGGCGGCCTTGATGGGGATCAGCGGCAGCGACCAGGTCGCCGATCCGCCAAAAAGCCCGACCATCACCAATTTACCACCGCGAGCCAGGGCGTCGAAGGCGATTTGCGACGTCTCAGGGCTACCGACGAAATCGATCGCGGCCATGGCCGGCCCGGCGCCGGCGGCCATGAGTCGCTTCAGCGCGTCCGGCGCGCGCGGGTCGACCGCGGCCAGGGCCCCGTTCTTGATCGCCGCCTCGCGCTTGACCGGGTCGATATCGGCGACGATGGCGCCCCTCCCGCCCATGCCCTTCAAGACTTCGATACAGATGAGGCCCAGTCCGCCGGCGCCGAAGATGACGACTGGCGAATCTCTCAAAGTCGCCGAGACTTTCTTTAGCGCGCTGAAGGCGGTGAGACCGGAACAGGCGAAAGGCGCCATCTGGATTGGATCGAGCCCCTCCAGTGAGATCAGGTATTTTGCATGAGGCGCGACAATATGATCGGCATAGCCGCCGTTTCGGTGGATGCCGAGGCAATTCGGTTGGATGCAAAGGTTCTCGTCGCCCCGTTGGCACACGGCGCACTGGCCGCAACCGATCCAGGGATAAACGAGATAAGTCTCGCCGATCGCGATCCCTTTGGCCTCCGGTCCGACCGCGACGACACGGCCGGCTGTCTCATGGCCCATGGTCAGCGGCAAGTTGATGCCGCGGTCCTTGAGCGACAGACGCTTTCCGTGGCCGAGATCGTAGCCGCCTTCCCAGATATGAAGATCGCTGTGGCAAACGCCCGCGGCGACCACTTCGAGCAGCACCTCGGCGCCCTTCGGCGCCGGCGTGGACGCCTCAGCCTCGACGAGCGGCTCGCCGAAAGCGGCGACTTGGTAGCTTTTCACGCGGCGCCCCTCCCTTGGCGTCGTGCATCCCGCGCGGGCGGGAATGCAGGGACCGAGACTTCAGGCGCGGCGGACGCCGGATCCCGTTTTCGCGGGAACGCCGGCGTCAGCTCCTCTCCGCCGTCAGCTCGCTTCTTGCTCCTCCGGCGGCGGCGCGTCGGGAGCGGCGTCGGGCGACGGCTTGTCGTCCTTGGCCTCTTCAGACGGCGCATCCTCACCACGCGCTTTGCGCGCGCGGGCGTTGCGGACCTCAGGCTCGTCGTCGACGCGTTTGCGGCCGGCGACGATGAGATCGCGCTCCAGACGTGGCCGGGCGGGCCCGTCGGGATAGACGAAGCTGAGCTTCTTGACGCCGCTCTCGCCGACGGTGACCACGACGCGCACCACGCCGCCGTTCTTCAGCCTGCCGAACAGAACCTCGTCGGCCAGCGGCGTCTTGATCTCGCTCTGGATGACCCGCGCCATCGGCCGGGCGCCCATCGCTTCGTCATAGCCGTTCTTGACCAACCAGGAACGCGCCTCGTCGGTGAGCTCGATCGTGACGTTGCGGTCGGCAAGCTGAGCCTCGAGCTGGAGGATGAACTTGTCGACGACTTGCGCGATGACCTGTTCCGGAAGTCGGCCGAAGGGAACGATCGCGTCCAGCCGGTTGCGGAATTCCGGCGCAAACAGCCGATCGATCGCCTCCTTGTCGTCGCCTTCCCGTTTCGTGCGGTGGAAGCCGAAGGCCGCCTTGGCGAGGTCTTGGGCGCCGGCGTTGGTGGTCATGATCAAGATCACATTGCGGAAGTCGATTTGTTTGCCCGAATGGTCGGTCAGCTTACCGTGATCCATGATCTGCAACAGGATGTTGAACAGATCGGGATGGGCTTTCTCGATCTCATCGAGCAGCAGCACGCAATGGGGATGCTGGTCGATCGCGTCGGTGAGCAGCCCGCCCTGATCAAAGCCGACATAGCCGGGCGGCGCGCCGATCAGCCGCGAGACCGAATGGCGCTCCATATATTCGGACATGTCGAAGCGAGTGAGTTCGACGCCAAGGCTCAAAGCGAGCTGACGCGCGACCTCTGTCTTGCCGACGCCGGTTGGCCCGGAGAATAAGTAGCAGCCGATCGGCTTCTCGGCGTCCCGCAGGCCCGCACGGGCGAGCTTGATCGCCGAGGCGAGCGCCGCGATGGCCGTATCTTGGCCATAGACGACGCGTTTCAGCCCCTCTTCGAGATGCTGGAGGACCTCGGCGTCGTCCTTGGACACCGCCTTGGGCGGAATGCGCGCCATCGTCGCGATCGTCTGTTCGATCTCCTTGACGCCAATCGTTTTTTTCCGCTTGGCCTCCGGCTGGAGCATCTGCGAGGCGCCGGTCTCGTCGATCACATCGATCGCTTTGTCCGGCAGCTTGCGATCATGAATGTAGCGCGCCGACAGTTCGACGGCCGCCTTCACTGCCTCGCCGGTATAACGTATTTTGTGAAATTCCTCGAAGTAAGGCTTGAGACCTTTGAGGATTTCGATTGCGTCCTCGACCGTCGGCTCGTTGACGTCGATCTTCTGGAAGCGTCGCACCAGCGCGCGATCCTTCTCGAAATACTGGCGGTATTCCTTGTAGGTCGTCGAACCAATGCAACGCAGGACGCCCTGCGCGAGGGCCGGCTTGAGCAGATTGGAAGCGTCCATAGCGCCGCCTGACGTCGCGCCGGCGCCGATCACCGTATGGATCTCGTCGATGAAGAGGATCGCGTCCTTGTGCTGCTCGATCTCCTTCATCACCTGCTTCAAGCGTTCTTCAAAGTCGCCGCGGTAGCGGGTGCCTGCGAGAAGCGCGCCCATGTCGAGGGCGAAAACCGTCGCTTCGGCGAGCACTTCCGGCACCGCGCCTTTGACGATCTTATGGGCCAGGCCCTCCGCAATGGCGGTTTTGCCGACGCCCGGCTCGCCGACGAGCAGAGGATTGTTCTTCTGCCGCCGGCAGAGAACCTGAATTGTCCGCTGCACTTCGGCTTCGCGACCGATTAGAGGGTCGATGCGCCCGTCTTTCGCCTTTTTATTGAGGTTTACGCAGTAAGCCTCTAAGGCTGCTTCCTTTTTTTTATTCTCGGGGCCCTCTTTCGCCTCTTTCGACTCGCGCGACTCCTGGTCGTCGTCGACGCCGCGCGGCGTTCTCGACGCGTCGGAGAGGCCCGGCCGCTTGGCGATA
>JASLHV010000163.1 GCA_030153205.1 Roseiarcus sp.
GCGCCGAACGCGCGCATCGCGGCGTTTTTTTCAACCGAATTGCCATGCGGGACGAAGATCGTCACCGGCAGACCGAAACGCGCGCCGGCAAAAGCGATGCTCTGACCATGATTGCCGCGCGTCGCGGAAATCAAACCCTTGCTCTCCGGCGCACGCTGGCGAAGGCGATCGACATAGACCAAACCGCCGCGCACTTTGAAGGCGCCGGTCGGCAGATGATTCTCGTGTTTGACGGCGACCTCTGTCCCGAGGCGCTTGGCCAGCAACGGCCAAGCGTGAGTCGGTGTCGGCCTCAGCGCCGTCTGTACGATGCGATGGGCATCGCGAAGTTCGTCCAGCGAGAACACCGGTCCCTGCCCCCTTAACCCTTCAGACCAGCATCTTGCCCTTCTCGTCGATGACATTGCCCATCTCGATGCCGGCGTCGTCGGAAAGATCGGCGAGAAGCATTTCATTATGCGCCTTGCCCGACGGAATCATCGGGAAACAATTTTCTTTCTGATCCACCATACAGTCGAAGATCACGGGTTTCGGCGTCTCGATCATCTCCATGATCGCCGCGTCGAGATCGGCCGGGTCAGCGCAACGAATTCCGTGCCCGCCATAGGCTTCGGCGAGTTTGACGAAATCCGGCAGCGAAGCGGTGTAGCTTTCCGAATAACGCCCGCCATGCAGCAATTCCTGCCACTGGCGCACCATGCCCATGTATTGATTGTTGAGGATGAAGATTTTCACCGGCAGGCGATACTGCAGCGCCGTCGACATCTCCTGCATATTCATCAAGATCGAGGCTTCGCCTGCGATATCGATGACCAAAGATTTTGGATGCGCAAGCTGCGCGCCGATCGCCGCCGGCAGGCCGTAGCCCATCGTGCCGAGGCCGCCCGACGTCATCCAGCGGTTCGGCTCTTCGAATTTGAAGTGCTGCGCCGCCCACATCTGATGCTGGCCGACTTCGGTGGTGATGTAGACGTCGCGGTCCTTGGTCAGTTCATACAGACGCTGGATCGCATGTTGCGGCTTGATGATCTTCGTCGAATTGCGGAAGGCGAAGGAATCCTTCGCGCGCCAGTGCTCGATTTCCTTCCACCATTTGGCGAGCGCGGCGGTATCGGCCTTGGAGCCGCCGGTGCGCCAGAGCCGAACCATGTCTTCCAACACATGCGCGCAATCGCCGACGATGCCGAGGTCGACTTTGACGTTCTTATTGATCGAGGACGCGTCGATATCGATATGGATTTTCTTCGAATGCGGCGAGAAGGCGTCGAGCCGGCCGGTGATACGGTCGTCGAAACGCGCGCCCACGCAGATCATCAGGTCGCAATCATGCATGGCGTTGTTGGCTTCGAAGGAGCCATGCATGCCGAGCATGTTGAGCCATTGCTTGTCATGCGCGGGATAGGCGCCGAGGCCCATCAGGGTCGAGGTGATGGGAAAGCCGGTGAGCCGCACCAGTTCGCGCAATAACGTCGAAGCGGCCGGCCCTGAATTGATGACGCCGCCGCCCGTGTAGAAGACCGGCCGGCGCGCCTTGGTCATCATCTCGACGGCTTGTTTGATCTTGCCGAGGTCGCCCTTGAGCTGCGGGCGGTAGGTCTTGTGCTGGACGTTCTTGAAATGGGTGTAAGTCCCGCTTGCGAATTGAATGTCCTTGGGAATATCGACCACGACGGGGCCCGGACGACCGGTGCCGGCGACATGGAAAGCCTCGTGCAGAATGCGCGGCAGGTCGTCGACGCGGCGCACCAGATAATTGTGCTTGGTGCAATTGCGGGTGATGCCGGTCGTGTCGCATTCCTGGAAGGCGTCGGACCCGATCAGATGGGTCGGCACCTGGCCGGTGATACAGACCAACGGGATCGAGTCGAGCAGAGCGTCGGTCAGGCCGGTGATCGCGTTGGTCGCGCCCGGACCGGACGTGACCAGCAGCACGCCGACTTTCCCGGAAGAGCGGGCATAGCCTTCCGCCGCATGGGCGGCGCCTTGCTCATGCCGGACCAACACATGGCGAAGCTGGTTCTGATGAAAGATCGCATCGTAGATCGGCAGGACCGCGCCCCCCGGATAGCCAAAGACCACCTCGACGCCCTGGTCCTTCAAGGCCTCGACGACCATTTCCGCCCCGGTCATCTGTCTCGACATCTCAACCGCTCCGTCAGCTCCGTCGGGCTTTCGCCCCTCGAGGAATTTTAGACAACAAAAAAGGCCCTCTCGGGCCTTCGGGTAGCGCCAGTTCCGGGATCGCAGGGGTTAAGCCTGTCCCGTCTCCAGCGCCTTACATACAATAAGCTTCGCGGCCATTAGCCGTCTCTCGTCCTTCAATTCGCAGGGCGCGGACAGTAGCTAAAGGCTGAACGAGCGTCAAGAGCGCTCGGCGCGAGCGGTTCTTTTCAAGGATTAACCCATGTCCGACGCCCTCTTCCATATGATCGCCGGCGGTCCACGCCCCGTCGCGCCTTTCAGCCACGCGGTCGAATGCGACGGCTTTGTCTTTGTCACCGGCCAGATGCCGGACACGCCTGAGCGGCCCGGCGTGCTGCCGGAGGGGATCGAAGCGCAGACACGGAACGTGATGGCGAATTTGGCGACGGTATTGAAGGGCGTCGGCATGCGCCTCGAGCATGTCATCGTGGCGCGAGCATTTTTGACGCATTTTTATGAGGATTACGAGGCATTCAACGCCGTGTACAAGACGTATTTCACGCCCGGACGTTTGCCAGCGCGTACCTGCGTCGGCGTGACAGGGCTAGCTTATCATGCGCGCGTGGAGATCGATCTCGTTGCGCGAAGGCGAAGTTGAGAGTGAAGCCTTGGTAGGAAGAGACCGACGCCAAGACCCGTTTGGCGGGAGAGGTGTGCGGTGGCGGGCTTGGGGAATAGGGTACGACCACCGCGACGCGGATGCCTTCACTAGCGCCGCAAGAACCTTTCACACCGGCTCCACTCTGTATTTCACGAACCCGCCCGCCGCCGGTCCCATCAGCGTCACCTTCACGCCGAAAGGCGGCGCGACATTCGCCGCCAGCGGCGAGGTCAGAAAGGTCGCGACGACGCTAGAGGGCCATGGTTTGAAGCGCCAATTGCCATCGGCTTTCGGCTCTACATGTTTCGTCTCGACGATATAGCGCACCAAAGCGTCGCGGTTCGCGTCCGGCGCTTCCAGGACGATCGTCGAGCCGTCGCAGCCCGGGAAATTGCCGCCGCCGGAGGCGCGGTAGTTGTTCGTGAGGACGATGAATTGTTGTTTATCGTCGATCACTTTGCCCTCGAAAGTCAGATCGAGGATACGATGCGCGGCGGGATTGACGAGTTCGCCGTCCTCGTCATAGCGCGAAGCTTGCGTCACATCGATTCGATAGGTCACGCCATCGATGACATCGAAATTGTACGAGGCGAAAGCTGCGTCGAGCAGAGGTTGCTCGTCGGTCGAAGAGAGATCGATGCGCCGAAATACGCCGGCGGACCGCTCGAGCCATTCCCGCACCGTGGCGCCATCGACTTTCACCGCCCGCAACGTATTGGGATAGAGATAGATGTCCGCGACATTCTTGATCGCGATCGGGCCGGCCTTGACGTCGGTATAATAGTCCGGTCCGCCGCGTCCGCCCGATTTGAAGGGCGCGGCGGCGGACAGGATCGGCAGGCCATTGAGCGCCGGCATGGCCGCGATCATCTTTTTGGCGTACCAAGTCTGTGCAGCGTTGACGAGTTGAACGGAGGGGTCATCGGCGATCAGCGCGAAATAGGAACTGATCGGCGAGGCGATATCGCCGACCGGCGAACGAACGTACGCTAAAGTCTCGTCATGCGCCTTTTGCACCGCGGCGAGCACTTGGGGCTCTTCCGTGACCAGCGCTTTCACCCCCGCATCGCTGCGCGCATAGATCGGACGCGCCTCGACTTTCGCCGCCGCAACGCGCCATCCCGTCGCGGTGCGCTCCAGCGCGAGATCGATCACGCCGAGATGACTGCCCCAGAAGCCGGGCATGAAAGCCGGAACGCCGTGAAGCGCGCCGGCGTCGATATCGACGCCCTCGACGCCGGCGAAATCGGTTCCCGGCAACAGCAAATGCTGATGGCCGAGAAAGATCGCGTCAATTCCGGGCACTTCAGCGAGAGCCAAGGCGGCGTTCTCTTCGCCCGGTTGCGGCGGCCCTTTGCGTGAAATGCCGGCGTGACAAAGCGCAATGACGAGATCGACGCCTTCCTCGCGTAGTTTCGGTACTTCGATGCGCGCCGTCTCGGCGATTCCCGACGTCGTCGCCCGGCCTGCGAGGTGGCCCATGTCCCATTGGACAATCTGTGGCGGCGTGAAGCCGATGACGCCGATCTTGAGCTTCTGAGCGCCGCCGGCGGCGTCGCGCAGGGTTGGCTCCAGAACGAGCCAAGGCTTGAAGTAGGACGAACCGTCCGGCCTGAAAATATTGCAGCAGACCGTCGGAAAGTTCGCGCCGGCCAAGGACTTTTCGAGGAAATCCAACCCATAGTTGAATTCATGGTTGCCGACCGTGCAGGCGGCATAGCCGAGCACATTCATCGCCGCGATCATCGGATGAACGTCGCCGTCCTTCAGGCCTTTGGACAGAGCGACATAATCGCCGAGCGGCGTTCCCTGGATGATGTCGCCATTGTCGAAAAGAAGGACGTTCGGCGTTTCCGCGCGCGCGGCGCGGACGAGCGTCGCCGTCTTGGCGAGACCGACCGTATCGTCGGGCTTGTCGCGATAATAGTCATAGGCGAAAACGTTCGCGTGAAGATCGCTCGTGCCGATGAGGCGAATATCCAGCCGCGCCGCCGCTTCGGCCTGGGATTGTCCCGCGACAAGCGCGGCTCCGGCGGTCTGCATCGCAGCGCGTCGGGTCATAGGCGGATTCATCAAAAGTCCTAGGAGGGAATGAACGATCAGCGCTGGACGCCCTTCCCGCGCAAGCGGGAACGACGGCGCTACCCCTAGTCGCTCTTTTCGCTTTCCGCCAGCGCGCTCGCCAACGTTCGTAAATCACGCCAGGCCAGCCGCTTTTGCGCCGGCTGGCGCAGGAGGTAGGCAGGATGAAGCATCGCGAGGGCTCTGATCGTCCTTTCGCCGTTCTGATAGTCGCACCATTTCCCGCGCGCGCGGGTGATCCCTTCTTTGACGCCGAGCAGCGTCTGCGCGGAGGATGCGCCGAGGCAGACGAGAAAATCAGGATCGACGAGTTCAATCTGCCGTTGAATAAACGGGAGACAAATCGCCGTCTCCTGTAACGTCGGGGTACGATTGCCGGGCGGCCGCCAAGCGACGACATTGGCGATATAGACCTTCGTACGATCAAGCCCGATCGCCGCTAACATCCGATCGAGCAACTGGCCCGCGCGTCCGACGAAGGGCCGGCCGATACGATCTTCATCGCCGCCCGGCGCTTCGCCGACCAGCATGATTTTCGCGGCCGGCGCGCCGTCGGAAAAGACAAGTTGTGTCGCCGTCGCCTTGAGCCCGCAACCGTCGAATCCGGCCAGCAAGTCCTTCAATTCGTCGAGCGAGGACGCCTGCGCCGCGAGCGCGCGGGCCGAACGTTCCGCTTCGTCAGGTTGCGCCGCGGCGGCTTGTTCAATCCGCGGCGCGACCCGCATCGGCGCCACCGCGGCCTCGCGCGACGGCGGCACAACGGGCTGAGCGGCGAAGCGGTCGTGCGGCTCTTCGTCGATGACGAAATCGACGCCCGCCTCCGCCCACCAGCGCAAAATTTGCGCAGGCGACATTTCGGGGCGGCCGATCACTGGTTCTTCAGTCCTAATGGAGGCATTTCGTCACAAAGCTGCGGCGTGAACTCGAGGTCTAGCATGCCGGCGGGGCCGCGAGCAGTCGACTTTTGTGGACAGGCGGTCCAAAACGTCCGTCAATACTGACTTTATCAGATCGCGCTTGGAGCCCGAGGAAGGAATGGCCGACGATCTCACCGCGCAGCCGCGCGAGTCCATGGAATATGACGTCGTCGTCGTTGGCGCCGGCCCGGCCGGCCTTGCAGCGGCGATCCGGCTGAAACAGCTCGACGAAAATATCTCCGTCGTCGTCGTCGAAAAAGGTTCGGAAGTCGGCGCGCATATTCTGTCGGGAGCGGTCATCGATCCGATCGGCCTCGACCGGCTCGTTCCCGATTGGCGCGACGATCCCGATCGCCCGCTCAAGACTGAGGTGACGAAAGATCGGTTTTTGGTGCTCGGGCCGTCGGGCGGCCTCACGCTGCCCAATTGGCCGATGCCGCGCTTAATGGGCAACCACGGCAATTTCATCGGCTCGCTCGGCGCGACGACTAAATGGCTGGCGGCGAAAGCCGAGGCGCTCGGCGTCGAAATCTATCCCGGCTTCGCCGCCGCCGAACTGCTGTATGGAGATAGGGGCGAAATCCTCGGCGTCGCGACCGGCGATATGGGAATCGGCCGCGACGGCAAGCACAAGCCGGGCTTTACCCGTGGCATGGAGCTGCGCGGCAAATACACGCTCATCGCGGAAGGCGCCCGCGGTTCGCTCGCCAAGGAGATCATCGCCCGCTTCAAATTGGATGAAGGGCGCGACCCGCAGAAATTTGGCATCGGCCTCAAGGAAATCTGGTCGGTCGATCCCGCCAAATTCAAGCCCGGCCTTGTCCAGCACAGTTTCGGCTGGCCGCTCCGCGGCGCCAGCGGCGGCTCGTTCCTTTATCACTATGACGACAACCTGGTTGCGGTCGGTTTCGTCGTTCACCTCAATTACGAAAATCCGACTCTGTCGCCTTTCGACGAATTCCAGCGCTTCAAAACCCATCCGTTGATCGTCGAGACGTTCCGCGGCGGCAAGCGCCTCGCCTATGGCGCAAGAGCGATCAGCTCCGGCGGCTGGCAATCCGTCCCGAAACTCGTCTTCGCCGGCGGCGCGCTGATCGGCTGTTCCGCCGGCTTCGTCAATTTCGCCAGGATCAAAGGCTCGCATAACGCCATCCTCTCCGGCATGCTGGCCGCGGAGAAGGCGCAGGAGGCTTTGGCCGCCGGTCGGGCCCATGACGAACTGACCGCCTATGAAGACGCCTGGCGCGCCTCCGACATTGGCCGCGATCTTTTCAAGGTGCGTAACGTCAAGCCGCTGTGGTCTAAGCTGGGCTTGGCTTTTGGCGTCGCCCTCGGCGGGCTCGATATGTGGATGAACGAACTTTTCGGCTTCTCGCCCTTCGGCACGTTGAAACACGGCAAAGCGGACTATGCGACGTTGAAACCGATCGCCGAGGTGACGCCGATCATCTATCCGAAGCCGGACGGCCGCGTTTCCTTCGATAAACTCTCGTCGGTATTCCTCTCCAACACGAATCACGAGGAAGACCAGCCGATTCACCTTCGCTTGAAGGATCCGACCATCCCTGTCCGGGTCAATTTGCCCGAATATGGCGAACCGGCGCGGCTTTATTGTCCGGCGGGCGTCTATGAAGTGGTCTATGGCGACGAGAAGGCCCGAACCGACCCGAAATTCGTCATCAACGCGCAAAATTGCGTCCATTGCAAAACGTGCGACATCAAAGATCCCGCCCAGAACATCAATTGGACGACGCCTGAGGGCGGCGGCGGGCCGAATTATCCGAACATGTAGGGAAGAAGAATCCCGTAAAGACGCAGGCGACGTCTCAACAAATCTTCAAATGCGTAAAACCGCCATTTTTCGTCGCGACTGATTGCCCTATAAGGCTTTACAGAATTGCTCCATACGCTCGCTTTTCAAGCGCGGCGGCGGGAAAGGAAGTCGACGCACGTGCATTGCCGAAATCTGAGGACCATCGCCGCCGGCGCCAAATTGACTGTGTCAATTGGCGCGCTGGTTTTCGCCCTGTCGGGGCCCGCGCTCGCACGCGATAGCGTTCCTTCCGTCATGCCGGTCGAAATCGGCGACACGCAATCGGGCAATTATCTGGCGGCGCTGATCGCCGGCGACGAGCGCGACACGATCGCGGCGGCGACCTATTTTCGCGAGGCGCTGCGGGCCGATCCGCATAATCCGGACCTGATCGAACGCGCCTTCGCCGCCGCTTTGGCGAACGGCAATATGCCGGACGCGTTCGAACTCGCGGACCGGCTCCTCACCCGCGATCCCAGCAACAGCCTGGCGCGGCTGACCGCAGCCTCGCGCGCCATGGCCGATGGCCAATATGCGGTCGCCCGCGCGCAATTAGCCGGCGGCGGCGCCGGCAAGGCGCATGACCTGACGACGACTTTGCTCACGGCTTGGACCTATGCCGGCGTCGGCGACCTTCGTCATGCGCTGGATTCGCTCGACCGAATCAGTGACGCGTCCGTCACTGTCTTTCGCGACTATCACGCCGGCCTCATCGCCGAGCTTCTCAACAATCCACAGGAGGCGACTAAGCGGCTGAAGGCGGCGTACGAAGCCGAGAAGAATACTTTGCGGCTCGCCGACGCCTATGCGCGCACGCTCGATCGTCATGGCGACGTCAACGGCGCCAAGCAAGTCTACGACGATATTTCGCACGCCCTGCCTCATCACCCTGTCATTGACGGGGCCATGGCTGACATCGCCGCCGGCAAGACGCTCGACCCGATCGTGCATGACGCCAAGGACGGCGCCGCCGAAGTGCTCTATGGCCTCGGCGCGGCCGGCAGCCGTCAGGGCGATGAATTGGCCGCCCTGATCTATTTGCGGCTCGGCCTGCTGCTCAAGCCCGATCATGCGCTTGCCGCGGTGACGGTCGCCGATCTCTACCTGCAACTGAAACAGAACCAAGCAGCGATCGACGCCTACGATAAGGTGCCATCGGGTTCGCCGATGCGGGTCAGCGCCGAAATCCAAGCCGGGCTGGCGCTCGACGGTATGAATCGTCAGCCCGACGCCATCGCCCGTCTTCAAAAGATCGTCGACGAACATCCCAAGGACATCGACGCCATCAGCGCGCTCGGCAGCCTGCAGCGTTCGGCCAAGCAGTTCGATGTCGCAGCGGAGACCTACAGCAAGGCGATCGCGCTGCTCGACAAGCCCGACCGCAGCAACTGGACGTTGTTCTATTTCCGCGGCGTTTGCTACGAGCGCGCGAAACAATGGCCAAAGGCCGAGCTTGATTTCAAAAAAGCGCTCGAACTGTTCCCCGATCAGCCTTTGGCCTTGAATTATCTCGGCTATTCCTGGGTTGATCAGGGAATGAACCTCGACGAAGCCTTCAAGATGTTGCAGCGCGCCGTCGATCTCCGGCCGTCCGACGGCTATATCGTCGATTCTCTCGGCTGGGCGCATTTCAAGCTTGGTCACTATGAAGAGGCGACGCGGCTTCTCGAAAAGGCGATCGAGTTGAAGCCCGCAGATCCTGTGGTCAACGATCATCTCGGCGACGCCTATTGGCGCATGGGCCGCAAGCTTGACGCGCATTTCCAATGGAATCACGCGCGCGACATGGGACCGGAGCCGGAAGACCTGCCGCGTATTTTGAAGAAGATCGACTCCGGGCTTCCCGAAGAGCCGACGCCCGCGGCCGCCGAGGCGGAGCCTAAGAAGGACGGCGGCTGAGCCGAGGTCCTTGCTTTCGTACCCTGTCGTTTCCGCACGAGCGGGAATGACAGCGCGGGCTATCGCGACATGACTTCCCCCCTCGATAGTGCGGCGAAACTCCGGGTCTGGCGCGCGCCCGCCAAGGTCAACCTGACCTTGCATATTCTCGGCCGCCGCGAAGACGGCTGGCACGATCTCGACAGTATCGTCGCCTTCGCTGGTTGCGGCGACGTACTTTCTTTCACGGTGGGACCAGAGCTGACGCTCACCGTGGAGGGACCGACCGCGCAAAAGGCCGGACCGACCGACGATAATCTCGTCCTCAAAGCCGCGACGCTGTTGCAAGAGCGCATCCCTCCGCTCCGCGCCGGGGCCTTTCATTTGAATAAGAGGCTGCCGGTCGCCGCTGGCCTCGGCGGCGGCTCCTCGGATGCGGCGGCCGCCTTGCGCGCGCTGGCGGATGAGAACGACCTACCGCTCGACGATCCGCGTCTCGGCGAAGCTGCGCGAGCCTGCGGCGCCGATGTCTTCGTCTGCCTCGATCCACGCGCGCGAATCATGACCGGCGTCGGCGACGTTTTGGGCACAAGGCTCAAAATCCCGCCGCTTCAAACCGTTCTCGTCAATCCCGGCGCGGCCGTGGCGACGCCAGCGGTATTCGCTCGGCTTGGGCTCGCCAAAGGCCAGCGAACCAGCGGGGGCCCTTCGCCGCGTTTGCCTGTCGGCGGCGCGCGCGACGCGATTGTCGCGGCGCTCCGCCAGGGTCGCAACGATATGCAAGAGGCCGCCCTTTCGATCGCGCCGATCATCGGCGAAGCGCTTGCGGCCTTGCGCGAGAGCGGCGCCTTGCTCGCGCGCATGTCAGGCTCGGGGGCGACGTGTTTCGGGCTGTATGGAGATCGTACCACGAGCCTCAGCGCCGCGCGAACGATCGCGCGAACGTATCCAGCCTGGTGGGTCAAAGCGACGGTGTTGAAGTAGCGTTCAATGCGCCCGCTCAATCGCAAACTCAACCGCGTCGAGCAGCGCGTGCTTCCAGGCTGAGGACGGGAACAGTTCGAGCGCGTCGCGCGCCATCGCGCCATAGTGGCGGGCGCGTTCGATCGTATCTTCGAGCGCGCGGTATTTTTTCAAGGTCGTCAGCGCCGTCTCGAGATCGCCGTCGCCGACCTCGCCTTTCTCCAAAGTACGGCGCCAAAAGGAGCGCTCGTCCTGCGTGCCGCGCCGGAAGGAAAGCACGACCGGCAGCGTGATCTTGCCTTCGCGGAAATCGTCGCCGACATTCTTGCCGAGCTTGGCCGAGGAGCCGCCATAATCGAGCGCGTCGTCGATAAGCTGAAAGGCGAGGCCGAGATTGACGCCGAAGCCGCGGCAGGCGGCGATTTCGGCCTTGGATCGGCCGGCGAGGATCGGCCCGACTTCGCAAGCCGCGGCGAAAAGCGCCGCCGTCTTGGCGCGGATGACGGCGAGATAATCGTCCTCGGTCGTCGCCGTATCCTTGGCCGCCGAAAGCTGCATCACTTCGCCCTCGGCGATCACCGCCGCGGCGCTCGATAAGACGTCGAGGCAGTGGAGCGAGCCGACCTCGACCATCATTTTGAAGGCCTGGCCGAGCAGAAAATCGCCGACGAGGACGCTCGCCTCGTTGCCCCAGACGACGCGCGCGGCGAGCTTGCCCCGGCGCATGTCGCTTTCATCCACAACGTCGTCATGGAGAAGCGTCGCCGTATGCATGAATTCGATCGAAGCGGCCAGTTTGATATGGCCGTCGCCGGCATAGCCGCAGAGGCCCGCGGCCGCCAAAGTCAACATCGGTCGCAACCGCTTGCCGCCCGAGGAGATAAGATGATTGGCGACTTCCGGAATCATCGTCACGTCCGATCCGGTCCGCGACAGGATCGTCTGGTTGACGGCGGCCATGTCGCTCGCGACCAGAGCGGTCAGTTTATCGATGATGCGCTCGGGCGCCTTTTCCTCGAGCGGAATGACAATTCCCACTGAGCTCTTTCCCTTGTCACTTTGGCGGTCTTGACCTTAAAGATGGCCTCCCACCCGGGCAAGTCGCGCCCGGCGGCGTTGGAGGGCTTAGGGCCCAATGGGTTTTATGTCGAGGCTGGGGCTGGCGTGATCGAACTCGTGCGCACCAATGACCTCGTCATGATCTCGGTCATAGAGGGCCTTTTGACGCAGGCGCGCGTCGCTTTTTTCATCGCCGACCAGCATATGAGCGCCACTGAGGGTTCGCTCGGCTTTCTGCCTCGCCGCATCATGGTCGACGCCGACGAGGCGAACCGGGCGCGCCGCGTATTGCAGGAGGCGGGCCTCGCCGCCGAGCTGCGCCATGGATGAGGGATCCGCCGAGGTCGCTTTTGAGACGACCTCGGACGCCTGGTTCGGCGGCTGCCTGCAGCTTCGTCAGCCCCTAAAGGGCCATCGCGTCGGCAGCGACGCCGCGCTGCTCGCCGCCGCCGCGCCACGGGCTGAAAGGATCATCGATGTCGGCGCAGGCGTCGGCGCGGTCGGGCTGGCGCTGCTCAGGCGCTTCGAAAGCGCGGAAGCCGATCTCGTCGAAATCGACGCCGACCTTGCACGGCTGGCGGCGGAGAACGCCATTGCAAATGGCCTTGCGTCTCGCGGGCGCATTATCGTCGCCGACGTCACGCTCGCGCCGTCGCGCCGCGCCGCAAAGCTAGAAGACGGCTTGGCTGACCTGGTGGTCACGAACCCGCCGTTCTTCGCGCCCCTTACGGTGCGCGCGTCGCCGCAAGAAAAACGGGCGCGGGCTCACACATTTACCGGCGAGGGCGCGACCCTGGCGGGCTGGCTCAAAGGCGCGCTCGCTCTGCTCGCGCCTGGCGGCCGTTTCGTGATGATTCATCGCCCCGACGCCCTTGCCGAGATTTTGCAAAATTTCGAGGGCCGCCTCGGCGCGGTCGCGATCCTGCCGGTGCATCCGCGCGCTGATGCGCCGGCCCATCGCGTGCTGATCGCCGGCGTCAAGGGCGCGCGAGGGCCGTTGAGCTTAAGGTCGGCGCTGGTCCTGCACGACGAGAAAGGCGCCTTCACGCCGAAGGCGGATGCGTTGCATCGCGGCGAGGCGACGATTGATTGGGGGTGAACCCTTCTCCACCGCTTCGCGAGGAGAGGGATCCCGCGTTGACCCGTCCTCGCCGCGTCACTAGGTTCCGCGCCCATGTCCGCCGACCCCTCGCTCGATCCGACCAAATCATTTCAGGGCCTGATCCTGACCTTGCAGAGCTATTGGGCGCGGCAAGGCTGCGTCATTCTGCAGCCTTACGACATGGAGGTCGGCGCCGGCACGTTTCACCCGGCCACGACTTTGCGCTCGCTGGGCCCGAAGCCGTGGCGCGCCGCCTATGTACAGCCCTCGCGCCGGCCCAAGGACGGCCGCTATGGCGAGAATCCGAATCGGCTGCAGCATTATTATCAGTTCCAGGTCATCCTGAAGCCATCTCCGGACGATCTGCAGCAGCTCTATCTCGATTCGCTGAAAGCCATCGGCGTCGACTCCAGCCTGCACGACATTCGTTTCGTCGAGGACGACTGGGAGAGCCCGACGCTCGGCGCCTGGGGGCTGGGCTGGGAATGCTGGTGCGACGGCATGGAAGTGTCGCAATTCACCTATTTCCAGCAGGTGGCCGGCGTCGAATGCGCGCCGGTCTCGGGCGAACTCACCTACGGCCTCGAACGCCTCGCCACCTATGTCCAGGGCGTCGAGAGCGTCTACGACATCAATTTCAACGGACGCGACGGCGCCGAACGCATCTCCTATGGCGATGTCTTCAAACAGGCCGAGGAGGAATATTCGCGCTTCAATTTCGAATATGCGGATACGGCGCTGCTGTTTCAGCATTTCAAGGACGCCGAGGCCGAATGCCATGCGCTATTGGCGAAAGGCGCCGCCGGCGAGGGCGCGAACGACAATCGGCACAGGCTGGCGCTGCCGGCCTACGACCAATGCATCAAGGCGAGCCACGCCTTCAATCTGCTCGATGCGCGCGGCGTAATCTCGGTGACCGAGCGGCAAAGCTATATTTTGCGGGTGCGCGAACTTGCCAAAGCCTGCGGCGCGGCCTGGCTCAAAACCGACGGCGGCGGCGCGGCGGCCTAAGCCCGGAGCCGGCGCGGCCGAAAGGATGCGCGCGTCCCTTCGACCGCGATTATTGTTCCGAAGAGCCAGAACTCGCCTGGGAACCCCAGCCCTTCCGACCATCAGAACGCGGGAAAAGAGAAGGCGTTCTTAATTCGACTAAAACTTGAGCGGATGTGGTTAGGGACGGGTAAACGGAGGCGGCAGATGAGGCGCGTCTGACGCCAAGGCGCCTATCGACGTCGGATTTCTTCATTGTTTGCCTGGCGGAGCGAGGCGTGGCAACTAGGCAATCAATGGAGCGGTGGCGCTGCATTCTGCGCCAATATCATGCCGCCTCCGTCCGCCTTGGCGTCCACACCCGCCGCCCCTATAGTGGAATGATTCCAGACTTAGTCGGGGAGGCCGCCATGTCGACGCCGCGCATTGCTCAGAAAGCGCCTTACGAGGTGCAGCTCGAGGCGGGCAAGACTTATTATTGGTGCGCTTGCGGCGAGTCGAAAACCCAGCCGTTCTGCGACGGCTCGCATAAGAC
>JASLHV010000107.1 GCA_030153205.1 Roseiarcus sp.
CCTTCGGCCATTGGACCTGCCGGCAATAAAAAAGAGCGGGTCCCGGCCGGGGCCCACTCTCAAGATTCTTCCCGTTTATCAACAGGAAGCTATGAGAAACCAACTGCGGCTGTATTTATAGCGTCAAGGGCGACTAAGCAAGGGCGCCCAGGATCAAATTTGCCGCCGCCGTAGCAAAAGGTTGGCGCGGATTATTTGGCCTGGGGTTCGGTCAAACCGTTGCGCTTCACGATTTGCTCGCCCGGTCTATCAAAACTCTTACTAAAATCGAGCGGGTCGCCGAGTTGGACCGTTGGCATGCATAGAGGCGTGCAGGAATAGGACTCGCGCAGCATACCGGTTTGAACGATGAGGACCGAATTGGTTTGTTTGACGCGAATCATCTTCTCGTCGAGAACGTTGCCGGCGCCGTCAAGGGCGATAAGGTTGGTCTCGCCAAACCCCTTACCGGTGACCACCATCGTGTTAGAGCCCTTGAGCAATGTAACGTCCGCGACGATCGGGTTCCCGATAACCAGCGTCTTCGTGCCCTCTGGAACGCGGGCGACTTTCGCTTGATCAAGGGTCACGATTAAGGTCGGCCCCGTGGGCCCGTCTTGGGCGCGGAGCGATCCGATCCCGACAATCGAGGCAAAAACGAGCCCGCTTAGGGCGGCGACCACGTTGAGCGTTTTCGTCAAACTGACAGACGCAGGCATAAGCTTCTCCGGCATCAAAGGCCGCTGGTGGAAGCATTTCATCCAAAAATGGTGAAGGAAGGCTGAATCAGCCGACGCAACTCCGCCCCTAGGCGTTAAAAGTTGGCGTTCGAAACCGCTTTCTCGCCCTCCCGCCTCATGAGGCGAGCGCGTTTGGCTTTCATCAACGCAGTTCGGTCACCCTTGCGCCAAGAAGTCGGCTATGGTCGACCAGCCCGACCTCCATTGCTCATTTGACGTTTTCGCTTGCGCGCCTTCCTGACCATAATCGCCGTTTTCTTGATCGTCGTGCTGACAACAGCCCTGGTCGGGCCCTATCTCATTGATTGGTCGCAACATCGCGCCGTTCTCGAAGCGCAATTATCGACCGCGCTTGGTCGTCCCGTCTCGGTCCGAGGCCCCATCAAAGCGGCGCTGCTACCGACCCCCTATCTCAAACTCGGCGATGTCGCGGTTGGCGGATCGGACGGCGCAGACTTCTCCTCTCGAGCGACCCGATTTGAGCTGGCGCTTGCCCCGCTTTTGCACGGCGAGATCCGCTTCACGGACGTGTTGTTCGAAGGCGCGCGATTCGAGCTTCAACGCGGCGCAGATGGCGCGATCCTGCCGCCGCGTCTCGATTTAAAGATTGCGCCCGATTCGATCGCGCTCGAGACGATCGCCTTTCGTCAAGCGACGATCGTGATCAGCGGCGCGGGCGACGCCAAGCCGATAATGATAGATGACCTTTCTCTCGACGCCCAAGCCGAGTCCTTACGCGGTCCTTTTAAGGGAAGCGGGCAGGCGATCGTCGCGGACGGCCAACCCATCGCTTTCCATTTTGCGACCGGCGCCGCCCAAGGAGAGGTTTTCCCGATTAAGCTTTCCGCAAATCTCGACGCGGAAGCCGCCCGCGTCGAGCTCGACGGCTCCTTCTCTCTCGACGCCGCAAGTTTCGGTTATTCCGGCCCCGCAACGATCTCCGGCCTTCTCACTGGCGCAACCGACGCCGCCCCGACGCCCTGGCGCATCTCTGGCGAGGCGGCGGCCAATCTCGACCATGGCTCCCTGCAAAAGCTAGATGCGCGAATCGGCGACGACCAACGCGGACTTTCGTTGCAGGGTGCTGCCGAAGCGCGTTTCGGTGCTTCGCCGCGTCTGACCGCCGTCCTCAGCGCAAAGGAGGTTAATCTCGATGCGCTGCTGCGCGATAAGGACGCGGAATCTGCGCCACCCGAACGCGCCTATCGCGTCCTATCAAACCTCGTGTCGGACGCTTGGCTCCAACACGGGCCGGCGATCCAGATCGCCGTAAAGGTCGAAGCGCCGACCATCATCCTCGGCGGCGATACGATCACCGACGTTTCGCTGGACGCTGTGGCCACGCCGGGAGCGCCGATCGCCGTGAGCCTTCAGGCCCTCGCGCCCGGGCGGAGCCAACTCGCCGCGGCGGGCGATATCGAGCTTGGCGCAGCCAGTCATTTCGCGGGGTCGCTGGACGTCCATGTTGATGATGTCGACCGGCTGCGCGACTGGCTTTCCGAGGGAGACGACGATTTTCGCGCGCGACTAAGCGCCATCAACGCTGTCCTTCCTTACCGGACAGCCTCCTTCGCCGCAAAAGTCGATCTCTCCAAAACGAGCTTTGTGGCGCGCAATCTCGCCCTCGGCCTCGCGCATTCAACGCTGCAAGGAGATTTGGCCTGGACGCATGCGGTCGGCGGCGCGCGCGACCGCCTCTACATGGATCTGAAAACGGACGCGCTCGATATTGACGCGCTGCCGAACTTCGCCGCCAGTGGCGATTTCTTGCGCGCGGTCGATCTTTCGCTCGGGATCGAGGCTCATGCGCTTCATGTCGCGCGTTTCGGCGAAGGGCCGGTCGAGAGCGGCCTCCTCACTTTGAGGCTGACCAAAACCGGCGACGATCTCGTGCTTGATCGTCTGGCCATCAGCGACCTCGGCGGCGCGACCATAACCGCAGACGGCGCGCTTTCTCCGGGCGAACGCCGGCTCAATATCGATGTCGACGCGCAGAGGTTGCGTGACTTTGCGCTATTGCTCCGGCGTGCCGCGCCGGGCGCTCTCACGCAAGCGCTCGTCGATCGAGCCGGGCCGCTATCGCCAGCCAAACTGATCGTAACAGCGCGATCGAACGGTCCGCCGAAGGACGACAATCTCCTTGCGCCCGATTCATTGTCCATCAGCGGCCTCGCGGGCGCGACGCGCATTGCGATGCAAGTTGATCGCGCCCCGAACGCGGACAATAACCTTATCGCCAATCTTTCTTTCGATGCGCCGGAAGTCTCATCGCTTTTGCGGCAATTTGGCCTGCAGATCGCGCCCCACACCGGCCTCGGGAACGGTACGATCAGCGCTCGCGCTCAAGGCGACTGGAGCAAAGGTTTCGAAGGCGTGGCGACGGCCTCGCTCGCCGGCGCCGATCTCACTTTGCATGGTCGCGCCACCGGCGAGAACGCTGAAGGCGTCGCGACATTGAAGGCCGCCAACCTCACGCCGCTTCTCGCCGCTTTGGGCATTGCCTCGCCGAACGCTCCTGCGATCAGTCAGACGGATCTTTCGGGCGATTTCAGTTGGCGCGACGGCGAAGCGCTTCTGTCACGATTGAAGGGCGTATTCGGCGGTTCGAACGTGAGCGGCGATTTCGCTTATCGGCTGGCGCGGCCAGTCGATGACACCGCGCCTGCGCAAATCCGCGGCGCGGCCGTTCTCGACCATCTCTCGATCGGCGCGCTCGCAGGCCTCGCCCTGGGCCCGGCTCAACCGGCCAAAGCCGGGCAGATCTGGTCCGATGCGAAATTTTCCGCCGGACTGGCCAATTCGCCTTCGACAGATATCGCCCTGTCGATCGCGTCTTTCGACATCATGACCGACCTTCCCGCGAGGGATGCGAGCATCCGTTTGAAAATCGATCCCGACGTCGTCGCCCTTGAAGATATGACTATGCGCGTCGCCGGCGGTTCGCTGAAAGGCCGGGCAAGCCTCAGGCGGGACGGCGCCAACGCCGCTCTATCGGGACAAATTTCTTTCGACTCTCTAGCAATCGACAAGGCGGGGCTCAATGCAAAGCTTTCGGGCGCAATCGACTTCGCCGACACCGGACAAAGCCCGAATGCGCTGATCGGCGGCCTTGCCGGATCCGGTCACATTCAAACGACAGGCGCGCAATTGCCTCGGCTCGATCCGGACGCCTTGTCCCGCGTTGTCGACAAAGCGCAGAGCGATGGGTTCAATGTCGAGAACGTCGACATCAATCGACTGCTGGGAACAGAGATGGATCGCCATCCCATGTTGATCGACGACGCCGATACGCCCGTCTCGATCAGCGCGGGCGTATTGCGGAGCGGTCCTCTCGAGGCGCGCCATCCGAGCGGAACAGCGAAAGTCCAAGCGAGCCTCGATCTCCGCTCGTTTGCGCTCGACGCCCACGCCGACATCGCCGAAAAGCAGGCGCCGAAATTTTGGAGCGGCGCTCCTCCCGCGATCGGAGTCTCTTTGAAAGGGCGTTTCGACGCGCTCACGCGCGATATCGATTCAGCAAACCTCGCCAATGGTCTTGAAGCGCAGGCGATCGCGCGTGAGACAGAACGCATTGCCGCATTCGAGGCCGATATCCGCGAGCGCGCCGCTTTCAATCGCCGCCTGAAGGCCTCTCGCTATATGAGACAGCGCGAGTTGGAGTTAGAGGCGTTCGCCGTGGATCAGGCGCGACTCAAATCGGAAGCTGATCGGCGCCGCGTCGAAGAAGCGGTGATCAAAGCGAACGACGAAGCGCGAGCTGAAGAGGAGCGCGAGGAAGAGCAAACGCGTAAAGCGGAGGACGAGGCGCGTAAGGTGAACGCCCAGCCAGTCACGCCGCCCATGCCGCCGCCGCTCCCCGCGCCGACCGATCTTGCCCCGACGGCGTCGCAGCCGCCGCCGAAGCCGCAACGCGCGCTCGATCCGGCGACAAACGGAATCTATTGACGGGCGATAAGCGCCTCGAGAACAAAAACCCGAATCGCTGATGAAAGATTGGCGCCTTGGCGTCCCGCGTCGATTTCGGCGACAAGCGCAGCGATCGATAGGTCGCGGCGCTCAGCCATTGATTTCAATTCGCGCCAAAAGGTTTCCTCGAGCGACACGCTGGTGCGATGTCCCGCGATGGCGATTGAGCGTTTGAGAATTTTCGCGCCGGCCGACGACGAAGGGTAAGAGATGGGCAACGCGTCTTCATTCGCCATCGCTTGGCGGCGTCTGAAGGCGATGAGAATCGAGCCTGCGCTCGGCTATGACGCGTTCTGCTTTCGCCGCACGGTTTTCCCCTTTACTGCGGCCATAGGCGAGACGATTGGCCGCTGCCTCCCCTTCAGCAACGGCCGCCGCCCGCTTCTTACGCGCGCGCCGCAAGTTCACGATCTCGCCCATTGACAGTCTATTTCTTGCGGAAGGCGTCGATCGACACGACCTTCGCAGCCTCGCCGGTTTCCGGCGTCTTTGGCGCATCCGCGTTCTTCGTTTTGGCGGCGGCTGGCGCGGTCGTCGGCTTTACCGGCGCAGGCAAAGGCGCCGGAGACTTCGTGGCGCTCGTCGGCTCCGATTTTTCAAGCGACGGCAGCGGCTCAGGGATAGCCATCGACGGATGACCGGCGGCTTGCTCACGCGGCTCCAACTTAAATCCAAACGGCACCGAAGGGTCGTTGAAGCCGACGATAGCGTCGAAAGGTATCTTCAATCGCTCCGGCTTTCGCGAGAAATTGAGGCTGACTTCGAATCCGTCCGCGTCTACCGCCAGGTCCCAAAATTCATGCTGCAGAATAATCGTCATTTCGTCGGGATACTTCTGCCGCATCGCAGCCGGCACGACGACGCCGCCTGCTTGGGTCTTGAAAGTGATGTTGAAATGATGCTCACCCGGCAACCCATTGCGCGCGGCGTCAGTCAAGACGCGACGTACAACAAAGCGCAAGGCGTCTTGCACCAAAAGGTCATAGCGAATCAGATCAGTCGGCATTGGCTCTTCGCGTTGCGCTTGATGAAAAACTATCGAACTGAAGGAGCCCTTGCAACGCGGATAAAGAATAAGCGGAGGCTTCTGTTGCCAGGCGCCTCCTGACCCCGCCTAAAGGTGCGACCCCTTAGGACTTGATTTCCAGTACCGTCACCGCATTACGCAGCGAGGGCCACCGGGGCATAGTTGTCATTAGCAACTATAGGTTTGACCCGATAACGGTGGTATCATGCCGGGCAAAAGAGCACCCTTTACACCCTCGTCGATCCTATTTCGCCCCCGCCGAAACCCGCCACGTTCTGCGGGCTTTGGTGGAGGCGCCGGGTACCGCCCCCGGGTCCGAAAGGCTTATTCCGATGTCCGTTTATCGCCATAGTCGCCTTGCGACGACCATCGACATATAGGCCCTCTCACCGGGTCTTGGAAGTCCCCCGGCTTACATATCCGCTGTCTCATTGCGTCAAACCAGCCTGATTGGTTTAACGCAACGCGACCCAGGCGCTTGTCGCTGCCTGGGTCGCTTAGTCCGGTGAGCGCCAACGGAGGATTCTTCTCCGCTTTTCCAGCCTCTGATGGCCTTAGTGCTCTTTCTTCTCTTCCGGCTTGCCCGCGGGGTGCTGCGCTGGCGGGGCCATATGTTGCGCCGGAGGCGCCATGTGCTGTTGCGCGGCGGGCTGCGGCGCCTCGACCTTCGGCGCAGGCTTTTCCATCGGCTTCATGGCTTCCGGTTTCCTCTCTTCGATCGTCGGCCTCTTCTCTTCGATCGCAGGTTTCTTTTCGTCAAAAGCCGGCTTCTTTTCTTCGTTTAGGGGCTTCTTCTCCTCGAACGCCGGCTTTTTGTCCTCAACGCCAGGCCTCTTATCCTCGACGCGTGGTTTCTTCTCGTCGAAGCCCGGTTTCTTGTCCTCGAAGGCGGGCTTGTTTTCATCAAATCCCGGTTTCTTCATTTCCTGCGCGGGCTTCTCGGCATTCGACCCGGGCGCGTTGCCGTTTGGCCTATTGTCGAGCTCCGGCTTCTTTTCCTCATTCGGATGATTGTCGGCGGGTGTTGCGTTCTGGCCTTGCTCTTTGGCCGGCGCCACGCCCGGTCCCGTCAGGTGTCCAGCGTGCTGCACCGCCGCCACCGGAGGCTTGCCTTTATTCTGCTTCTCGAAGAGCTCCGGATCTTTCCTCGCAACCTCGACGTGCTGGCGCTGGACCGTGGTCGGCGCAAAATGAGTCTCTTTAGCAAAAGTCTTCTGTTCAGCGGTCGGCCTCGCGTCAGTACCGCCTTTGCCGCCATTGAAGCTGATGTTGTTGACGGTGTTGTTCACCACGATGTTCTTTTCGTAAACATTCGTGATTCTGGCGCCGCCGATATTGTTTACGCTGCGATTGTAGAAGAATGCCCCGTGGTCCCAATGACCGCCCTCGTAACCCTCGCCGGTGTAGCCGTAACCGTACGAGACGCCGCCATAGAAGCCGACATGCGGACCCCAATAGCCGCGATGAAATAAATAAGAGCCGCCGACCCAAGCCCAATAACCTGGAGTCCATAAGAGACCTGGCTTCGGAGGCTCAACCCAGGCGCCGGGCACCCAATAATAATCTCCTTCGTCCGCATCCCATGACCAATTGCCGGGCGTCCACATGTACCCTGGTGCAGGAATCGGCGGCTGGTCGTACGTAGGCAAAGGAGGCGGCGCGGTGTCGACGGTCTCGGGCGGCGCGCAAGCGACTTCCTGCGCAAAGGCGGGCGCCGCGGAAAAGGACGACGCGACAACAAAGGCCGCGATGAAAACGCCTCGAACAAGCGTTGAAGAAGAATCTATCGCCATGCTTAGTTTCCCTTTGTTAGCGCCAGTCGGCGCGTGGGGTTGGGATGAATCGAAATCGAATCCACCCGACGCTCGGCCTGCCACATGAGCAGAATTTCGTAGTGACCGTTCTCGCCAAAGCTCGGGCTTGCAATCTCTTGCCGTTAATCGAAGGCCTAGAAGCCCTACGTCGAATGAACAGCGCGTGAATAGCGAGGCCGGGATTTGCAATCGAACCGCGAAAGCCAAAAGCCGCCATCAATCGTGGCCAAATATTGTCGTACTTTTGAAAAAAGGCGGCTCGACCATGGCGACAATGGAGCATTGAACAATTGTTAAGATTCTCCGGCCCGGCCGGGCCAGCAGTTCCGAAAACGGATTCGCGCGCGGTGTCCCTATAACGATCTGATCGACGCTATGATCCGTTGAACCTCGAACGAGCGACAGACGGTAGTTTCGCTGCTAGGGTCCGGCGCTACTTGATTTGGAGGGAGCATGGGGGGCGAGCGGAAGACGCGGCCGGGAGGACCTCTCGCGGGCGTCAGAATCATTGAATTCGCGAGCATCGGTCCTGGCCCCTTCGCCGCAATGCTGCTGGCGGATATGGGCGCCGAGATCATCGCGATCGAGCGTCCGGGACCCTCACATTTTCCGCGTGGCCCAGTCCTTTCTCGCAGTCGATCCTTTATCCTCGCGGATTTGAAGGACCCTGCGCGTCGCGACGATATCCTCGATCTGATCGAGAGCGCCGATGCGTTGATCGAAGGGTTCCGACCAGGCGTGATGGAGCGTCTGGGTCTTGGACCCGAGGCGGCGTTGCGCCGCAACCCAAAGCTCGTTTATGGCCGCATGACAGGTTGGGGCCAGGACGGGCCGCTCGCCCCGAGCGCTGGACACGACATCAACTACATCGCGGTTACCGGCGCCCTCTCGGCCATTGGCGGCGCCAACGAGCCGATCGCCCCGCTCAATCTTCTCGGCGACTTCGGCGGCGGCGCGCTTTATCTGGTCGCCGGCTTGCTCGCCGCCATCATATCAGCACGGCGGACCGGCGAAGGACAGATCGTCGATTGCGCGATCTGCGACGGGACCGCTTCGTTAATGGCGATGTACGCGGAAATGAGCGCCATGGGACTTTGGCGTGAAGGACGCCGGTCCAACCTGCTGGACGGCGGCGCGCCTTTTTATCGTACGTTCGAATGCGCGGACGGCGAGCACATTGCGATCGGCGCCTTGGAGCCGCAATTCTACCGCCGCCTCTGCGAATTGGCTGGGCTTGACGATCCGCTCTACCGAGAGCGGGACGATCGGACTAACTGGCCAGCGCTGCACGAAAAGATGGAGGCCGCATTCAGGGCGAAGACGCGGGATGAATGGCGGTCGATTCTCGAAGGTACGGATGCCTGTTTTGCGCCCGTGCTCTCCATGTCGGAAGCGGCTCTCCATCCGCATATGGCGGCGCGGGAGGCTTTCGTCGAAATTGAAGGCGTGACCCAACCGGCGCCTGCGCCGCGATTTTCGCGGACGCCCGCGGCGATCCGAACTGTCGAGAACGGGCCTCAATCGCTCGCCGAAGCGATCGCCGCGTGGCGTCCGGCCCGAGATTGATGCTATTTCATCCCGTCGGGCTTAGCGCCGCCGGTAGCCCAATTCAACAATTCCACCGTATGAACGACCGGCGTGTCGGCGCCCAGGCCCAACTGCGTGATACAGCCGACATTGCCGGCGGCGATCACATCGGGCTTGAGACGACGGATATTCGCCAGCTTTCGATCGCGCAGACGCGAGGCGATCTCCGGCTGCATAATATTGTACGTTCCTGCCGACCCGCAGCAGATGTGACCCTCCGCCGGCTCACGCACGGTGAAGCCCGCGCGCCTGAGCAAAGCCTTGGGTTGTTCGGTCACTTTCTGACCGTGCTGCATCGAGCACGCGGAATGATAAGCGACGGTGATTTTTTCCGCCTCGACGAAAGGCAAGTCGAGTGTCGCCAGATATTCCGTGACGTCCTTCGCCAGTGACGAGACGCGCGCGGCCTTGTCGGCATAGGAAGCGTCCTCGCGCAGCATGAAGCCGTAGTCCTTGACCGTCGTTCCGCAACCCGACGCGGTAATCAGTATGGCCTCGAGACCGCCCGCCTCGATTTCCGCCGTCCAAGCGTCGATATTGACTCTCGCTTGCTGAAGCGCGCGCGCCTCGCGTCCCATATGGTGGACAAGCGAGCCACAGCAACCTTCCCCCATGGCGAGCACCACTTCGATTCCCGCGCGCGTCAGCAATTCGATGGCCGCCGCATTGGTCTGCGGCGTCAAGACAGATTGTGCGCAACCGCCAAGCAAGGCGACGCGTCGCTGCTGTGCAGCCCCATTTTTCGCCACAAAGACCGCGGGACCTGAAAAACGGCGGGCGGGTATTCGAGCCGGCGCGAGGGCGAGCATCGCCGCTATTCTCGGTCCAACTCCCGGCATACGTGCGAACACCGAGGCGAAGGGCCTGCCGATTTTCGCGGCCAGCAAGGCGAGCCGGAAAAGATTCGGCGAGGGAAGCACGCGGGCAAGCACGCCGCGCATGACGCGATCGGCGAGAGGCCGCTGATAGGTCTCTTCGATATAGGCGCGCGCATGATCGACGAGATGGGCGTAATGGACCCCTGAAGGGCATGTCGTCATGCAGGAGAGGCAGGAGAGACAACGATCGATATGTGTGACCACTTCCGTTGACGCCGGCTTCTCATTCTCCAGCATGTCCTTGATGAGGTAGATACGGCCGCGCGGGCTATCGAGTTCGTCGCCGAGCAAGAGATAGGTTGGGCAGGTCGCCGTGCAGAAGCCGCAATGGACGCAGGAGCGCAAAATTTTCTCCGACGCGCGCATATGCGGATCGGCGAGGCGTTGGGGCGAGAAGTTCGTCTGCATGCCGCCTCAAACCCCGGGATACATTCGCTCGAAGTTGAAAACTGCGTCAGGATCGAAGCTCATCTTGACGCCCTTTGTCAGCTTCTTCAGCGCGGGCGACAAAGGTTCGAAGACATCGACGCTGGCGCGAAGGTCGTCTGGCGCGCGAACAAGCGTGGCGTGGCCGCCGACCGCGGCAAGCGTCGCCCTCACCTTTTCCGCTGCCGCGCGCGATGCTTCGCTCGCTATCCAAACGAGCCCGCCGCCCCAATCGTAATAGTGGGAAAGGGCAAGGGGGCCGAGCTTGGCGACGAAGGCTGCGCCCTTCGACGGCGCAAGGGAAACGCGCCAGATCGCGCGTTCGCGCGGCTCGGCGAGAAATTCGACGTCGCGGACGGCGCGCCACAGCCGGCGCGATTCGTCTTCGACGAGCGCGTGCTTTGCGCCGAAGGGCGCCAAGAGTTTTATCAATTCGCCAACGCGATGCTCCACCGAAGCCGCAAAGCCCTCGACACGAAGGAACGTACGAGAAAATTCCCGTCCCATTCCCGCCTGGATATGGGCGGCGGCGCTGACGCCATAGGGCGAGCCAAGAGCCGCGGTCATCGCCTCCGTGCCGCGCGCGTCATCGAGCCGACGAATAACGATGCTCGCCTCGCGCTCGGGTCGGGGCAAGAGCTTGAACGTCGCTTCCGTCACCAGCCCAAGCGTCCCATGCGCGCCGCAAACAAGCTTGACGAGGTCGAGGCCGGTGACGTTCTTCATGACGCGGCCGCCGCTCTTGACGGCTTCGCCGCGCCCATTGACCACCCTTAGCCCGATCAAACTGTCCCGCGCCGCGCCGGCGGTGATCCGGCGCGGGCCGGCGGCATTCGCGGCCACAATACCGCCGACGGTCGGCTCGCCGCTTGTCCCGTAGAGCGGGCGGTGATCCATCGGCTCAAACGGCAGCATCTGGCCCTTTTCGGCAAGCAGCGCCTCGATGGTCGAAGTTGGCGTTCCTGCCCGCGCAGCGATCACCATCTCGGACGGCTCGTAGAAAATGACGCCGCTGAGCTGAGCAGTCGAAAGCGGATCTGCGTTAAGGGAGCGTCGTCCGAGCCCCGGCCGCGTGCCGCCGCCGACGATGACGAGCTTCCGCTTGCTCTGGCGCGCCGTACGAACGAACTCCGCGGCCGCCTCCTCGGTGCCCGGCGTCAACGCGGCCTCTTCCGTAAGAGTCACGCCGCGATCCTTCCGGTCAATGGAAAGACCTTCGCCGGATTGAGCCGCCACTCCGGATCAAAGACGGCGCGCACGCGCATTTGCTGGGCAAGGTCCTCCGCGTTGAATTGGCACGGCATGAGGTCGCGCTTCTCGATGCCGACGCCGTGCTCGCCGGTGAGACAGCCGCCGAGTTCGACGCACATCCGCAAGACGTCTTCGCCCGCCGCCTCCGCCTTGGCCTGTTCGCTCGGATCATTGACGTTGTAAAGGATCAGAGGATGCATATTGCCATCGCCGGCGTGAAAGACATTGGCGACGCGAAGGCCGTAGGAGGCGACGATCTCGCCCGTACGTTTCAACGCTTCCGGCAGCCGACTTGTCGGGACCGTACCATCCATACAGATATAGTCGGCGACGCGTCCCGTGGCCCCGAAGGCTGATTTGCGTCCCTTCCATATCTGCGCCGCCTCCATCGCCGACATGCATTCCTTCACGACCTTGACGTCATGGGTCTTGGCGATGGCAAGGATTTTCGCGAGTTCGGCGTCAATCTCCTGCGTCGAGCCCTCGACCTCGATGATCAGCATGGCTTCCACATTGAGCGGATAACCCGCATGGGCGAAGGCCTCGCAAATCTCAATGGCGGGCTTGTCCATATATTCCATGGCGACCGGAAGGATACCCGCACCGATGATCGCGGCGACGCAGGCGCCCGCCGCGTCGGCGGAATCAAATCCGAAAAGGACCGGCCGCGCCCCTTCCGCCGCGCGGATGAGGCGAACCGTGGCCTCAGCGACAATCCCAAGCTGGCCTTCCGAGCCTGTCATCAGACCCATGAAGTCGAGACCGCCAGCGTCAAATTGAGACCCGCCGAACGCAACGACTTCGCCATCGAGGAGCACAACCTTGAGACCGAGAAGATTGTTCGTCGTCACCCCGTATTTCAGGCAATGCGCGCCGCCCGAATTCATGCCGATATTGCCGCCGATGGTGCAAGCAAGTTGCGACGAAGGATCGGGAGCGTAGAAAAAACCGTCCGCCGAGACGGCGTCGGAAATTGCGAGATTGGTGACGCCGGCTTGAACCCGCGCGTAGCGATCGGCGAGATTGATCTCGAGGATGCGGTTCATCTTGGAAAGACCGATGACGACCGCGTCCTCCTGCGGGATAGCCCCGCCCGAAAGTGAGGTCCCTGCGCCGCGCGGCACGGCGTTGACGCCCGCCTGACGGCAAAATTTCAGGACGCTGGCGATCTCCTCGGTCGAGCTCGGCAACGCCACGGCGAGCGGCAATCGGCGATAGGCGGTGAGCGCGTCGGTCTCGAAGGCGCGGCGTTCTTCTTCAGATACGATCAGGGCGCTCTTGGGCAACAGCGCGGAGAGGCCGGCAATGATTTCATCGCGGCGGGCGAGGATTGAAGGATCGGGTTGGGGGAAAGCGATTTGAGACATGGGACTCCCGAGCGGGCTGCCCATGAAACTAGCGCAACTTGCCCTCAATGTGCAGTGCATGGATTCTGGCGCCGCGGTTTGGCGGAGCGTGCGCGACGGTCGGGCCGCCTCATATCGGGAACTCTTTTGGAGTGAAGGACCGCTCGGCTACACCAAGACCGGCTGTGCGCTGACCCCAGCCGCGCCGAAGACGCGCTGATAGCGTTCGATCTCCGCGGCAGGCCCGAGCATCTTGTTGGGATTGTCCGAGAGTTTGACGGCGGGCTTTCCGTCGGCCTCGACGACTTTGCAGACGAGGGAGATGGCCCGGAGCTCGCCGTCGGCGCCGGCCGGCGCGCAGCCCATGAAATCATTGGTGAGGTTGGTGCCCCAGCCAATCGAGACGTTTACCTTCCCGCGCAAAGCGCGCACGGCCTCTTCGATCGTATCGATGTCGAGTCCATCGGAGAGAACGACGAGTTTCTCGCGCGGATCGCGGCCGCGTTCGCGCCACCAGGCGATAAGTTCTCGCGCCGCTGGAATGGGCGACTTGGAATCGGGACGCGCGCCTTTCCAATCGGCGACCCAGTCCGGGGCCTGTTCGAGGAAGGCGGTGGTGCCGAAGCAATCCGGCAGGACAACAAGAAGATTGCCGCCATACATGCGCGCCCAATCGCGCAACACAGCATAAGGCGCATCGCGCAAAGCTTCGTCGTCCTCCGCCAGCGCCGCATAGACCATGGGAAGTTCGTGGGCGTTCGTGCCGATCGCCTCGAGGCCGGTGTCCATGGCGTGCTTGACGTTCGACGTGCCGACGAAGCTCTCGCCCAAGCCTTCCTGCATCGCTTCGACGCACCAGCGCTGCCACAAGAAACCATGCCGCCTCCGAGTGCCGAAGTCGGAAAGGCGCAGCGTCCCTTCTTTCGCCAATATGCGCAGCCTTTCGACTTTGCTCCACAGCTTGGCCTTGGCGCGTGCGTAAAGAACATCGAGATCGAAACGGCTCATGGCGCGCACCGCGGCGCGGGCCCTGAGTTCGTTGATAATGGCGAGAGCTGGAATCTCCCACATCGTCGTCCCGGTCCATGGCCCTTCGAAACGCAATTCGAACTGGCCGTCGCGACGGATCAATTCGTACTCCGGCAAGCGAAAGCCCGCGAACCATTCCATAAAGGCCGGCTCGAATATCTGCTTGGTCCCATAGAAACTATTGCCGGCAAGCCAAATCAACTCATTCTTCGCCAGGCGGAGAGAACGCGCGTGATCAAGCTGGTCGATGAGCTCGCGTTCCTCGACAATGTCGGCGATGCGGACGCTGGTGTTGCGGTTGATGAGCTGAAAAGTGACGTGCCGATCGCCATGCAGCTTCCAGATCATTTGCAGCATGAGCAATTTATAGAAATCCGTATCGAGCAGCGTGCGCACGATCGGGTCGATGCGGAACGTGTGATTGTAAACGCGCGTCGCGATATCCGGGATCATGGCTTTGAGCCTAAAGGCGCGACGGCGCGCCGACAATAGCGACGCCAAAGGCTTGCCGAATCGACCGCGATGGCCCGATCATCGCCCCGCTCAGAGGCAAGTTAAGATCGGACCGACGTCAACGAGAATCATCATGCCATTCAAAGGTTTCGGGCCCCAGGCGCTGCCTTTTTTCAAGGCGCTCGCCTTCCATCAGACGAAAGAATGGTTCGAACAAAACCGCGAGATTTACGAAACGCAGGTCAAAGAGCCGTTCGGCGATCTCATCGACGATGTGAGCGCCGCTTTCGGCAAGGCCAAGCTGCCGCTCAAGGGCAATCGCAAGAGCGCCTTGTTTCGCCTGCATCGCGACATCCGGTTCTCGAAAGACAAGAGCCCCTATAAGACGCATGCCGGCGCGGTGCTGACGCGCAGCGGCGGCAAGAACGACCAGGGACTTTTCTACATCCATGTCTCGCCGGAAGAGTGCTTTACCGCCGCCGGCTTTTACGCGCCGGAGCCGCCGGATCTAGCGCGCCTGCGCCGCGCCATTGCACGCGCGCCAAAACCTTATGCAAAGATGATCGGCGCGCTTGAAAAGAAGCAGCTCGCTCTTTCCGACGAGTACGACGTTTCGAGATTGCCGCGCGAATTCGCCGATGTGACCGACCCGAATGTCGCCGCCGCGATCAAGAAGAAATCTTTCATCGTCACACGGCCGATCCGGCCGGCGAGACTGAAGTCGTCCGCGCTGGTCGAGGATCTCGTGGTTTTCGCCAAAGACGCGCTGCCGCTGCTGCAATGGGGTTGGGCGGCGATCGTCGACGAAAGATAGCGCGCCGCCGTTCTCTGCGTCAGGCGGCTGCGACTTGAAGAGGCGTAGCGCCAACCGTCGCGCGCACGGCGTCGGCGAGGGCCGTCGCCTCAGCGCTGAGTTTTCCCGGCGCATGAATGAGACCAATGCCAGAGGGCGCCAAAGGCGGCATCCCGGATTCCGGGCCCAATACGCGCAGATCGTTTGGCACGCAGCCGAGTGGGAGGATCGTCACGGCGAGTCCGGCCCGAACCACGGGACCGATCGCCGAATAATTGTTCGAGGTGAACAGAGCCCGGGTCTCCCGATTGCTGGTCCGCAACGCTTGCTCGGCGATCCGGCGCCAAACGCAGATGGTGCTGGAGACCGCAAGCGGCACCGGCGCGCCTTCCTCCAATTGGAAGTGCTTGGACGCGACCCAAGCCAGTGGATCTTCGCGGATGACCTCGACATTCTCGACGCCCTCCATATCCGTAACCAGCGCAAGGTCGAGCGCCCGGGCGCGAACTTGCGCCGCCAGCGATACGGAGGATTCGCAGAGGACGGAGATTTCCACCAACGGATGTCGGCGGCAAAAGCGCGTCAGGATGTCGGCGAGAAAAAACTCGGCGTAGTCGTCAGGCGTGCCGAACCGGATGCGGCCAGAAAGCCCGTTACGCGATAGCGCGGCGAGCGCGCTCGCTTCGGTCTGAACGATGCGCCTTGCATATTCGATCAGCCGCTCGCCCTCTTCCGACAAGCGCGCGCCGCGACCTTGCTTGATGAAAAGCGCGACGCCAAGTTGCTCTTCGAGGCGGCGAATATGCATCGAAACCGCGGACTGAGTTTTGTTCACGCGTTCGGCGGCGCGGGTGAACGAGCCGGTATCGACGATGGCGAGAAAGGAACGAAGCTGGTCGGTGTCGAGCATGGCGATTCATCGCAAGTTGTGATGGATTACCTTACAAACATTCGTTGGACCGATCAATAAGAATCCGGCATTCTCTTCCTCATCAAGTCATTGATATCGCTGCGCCGCCGCCCTCGACGGCCAACGGGATCGCTTTGCCCAGAGGAGAGACCGATGAACGCCGTTACCGCTCCCTGCCCGAATCCCTCATCGTTCGGGCGTCATTCCTTGGCCGAGAGGCTCGCCGCCCTGGCCGCCCGTATCGCCCTGTGGCCAGCCCATGTCGTCGCCGCCCGTCGCACGCTCGCCCAGCTCGCCTCGTTGAGCGAATACGAACTGCGCGATGTTGGCCTGACCCGTCAGGATCTGGTTGATCTCACGGCGCGGCCGTTGGATGAGGATCCCACGCCGCATCTCAACCGGGCGCGGATCAGCCGCGCTCGGCGGGTCTAAGCGTCTTTGCGCCGGCTCAGAAATTCTTGGAAAGCGCGCAAGGTCGCGTCGCTGACATAATGCTCGACGCCTTCGGCGTCGGCCTCGGCGGCTTCGCGGGGGGCGCCGACGGCGATCAATAAATCAACGACCAGGCGATGGCGTTCGCGGACGCGTTTCGCCATAGCCTGCCCTGCTTCGGTGAGAAAAATCCCGCGATAGGGCTTTGCCGTCGCTAAGCCTTCACGCTTCAAGCGGGCAATCGTCTTAGTCGCTGTGGGATGGGCGACGCCCAGTCTCTTCGCAATGTCGATCGCCCGCGCTTCCCCATTGGCGGCGATCAGATCTGCGATCAGCTCGGTATAATCTTCGAGCATGGCGGCGGAGCGGGCGGATCGCGCCTTGCTGAAACGATCGGCTTGCACCGGCTCTGTCGCCAATGCGCCGGCGACGGCCGGTTCACGTTTGTGACGCCCGACGCCGCTCTCGGGTTTTTCTGAACGCGCCACGTCGCTCTTCCATCTTTCACAATTTGACGACGAATCTATCAATCTCCAGCCTTGGCTGCAAAATCCTCCTGTGAATTACGCGTCCGCACGCCTCCGGTGATTGTGAGCCGCCAGCCCGTAAGCGCCTTTCGCAGCCTATTGACTACGATGTAGCATAAGCTACATTATTAAGCGGAGGCGTTAAGGAAGATGAAGATGAGCGAGGCCGCCTTGAATCAGGGCCTGTCGGACCGGACAGCGGACGCCATTCATGACGTCCTTTCCGGCAAGTCTCGTCGTTTCAGCCCGTTCCTCTTCGCCGGCCCCGCGGTCGTCGCCTCAATCGCTTATATGGACCCGGGCAATTTCGCGACGAACATTCAAGCCGGCGCAAAATACGGCTATGCGCTGCTCTGGGTCGTGCTGGCGGCGAATGTGGTCGCTATGCTTTTCCAGGCGCTTTCCGCAAAGCTCGGCGTCGTCACGGGTCGCAACCTTGCGGAAATGTGCCGCGAGCACTTTCCGTTTCCTTTGGTGGTCGGTCTTTGGATCATCAGCGAGATCGCGGCGATGGCGACGGACCTTGCCGAATTTCTCGGCGGGGCGATTGGTCTTTCGCTCCTCTTGCATATGCCGCTGCTGCTCGGCATGGCGGTCACGGCGGTTTTGACATACGGGCTTTTGGTCGCCGCGGGCCGGGGCTTCCGGCCGATGGAGTTGATCATAGGCGCGCTCGTCGCGGCGATCAGCCTTTGCTACCTGATCGAGCTCTTCATCGCGCCGGTCGATTGGGCCGCAGCGGCTTTCGGCTCGATTGCGCCGCAGATTCCAAACGCCGGCGCGCTCACCATCGCCGTGGGAATCGTTGGGGCGACCGTGATGCCCCATGCGATTTTCCTGCACTCCGGGCTGACGCAAAACCGAGCGCCAGCGCGCAACGATAACGAACGGCGCAAGCTTGTCCGTTTCTCCAATCGCGAAGTCGTCATCGCGCTCGCTATCGCCGGCGCCGTGAATATGGCGATGGTGATCACGGCCGCCAGCGCTTTCCATCAGGGCCATAGCGACGTCGCCGAAATCGAGACGGCTTACGCGACTTTGACGCCTTTGCTCGGCGCCGGCGCCGCCGCGATCTTTCTGGTTTCGCTCCTCGCCTCGGGTCTGTCGAGCTCAATGGTCGGAACGATGGCGGGCCAGATGATCATGCAGGGCTTTGTCGGCTTCCGCATCCCGATCATCGTACGTCGGCTTGTCACGATGATTCCCGCTTTCGTCGTTGTCGCGATCGGCGTCAACGCGACGCAGGCCTTGGTCGTGAGCCAGGTGGTCCTTAGCCTCGCCTTGCCTGCGCCGATGATTGCGTTGGTGCTCTTCACGCGTCGCCGCGCCATTATGGGCGCTTACGCGAACAGCCGCCTAACCGACGTCGCGGCGATCGCCGCGACTGTTGCAATCCTTGCGCTGAACGCGATCCTACTCGCTCAAGCGTTCGGCGTGAACCTGCCTTTCCTCCCGAGCGTGTAGCCCATCTCCTCATAAAACGGGGAGAGAGAATACGTCCTCTAACGCAATTCCGCGGTAAAGCGCTGGATCTTCTTGCAGGCGTCTTCGAGAACAGACGTCGAGGTCGCGTAGGAGACGCGGAAGTTCGGACCGAGGCCGAAAGCCGAGCCGTGCACCACTGCGACACCCTCCGCCTCGAGCAGTTCGTTGACGAAGTCTTCGTCGTTGCCGATCACCTTGCCAGTCGGCGACTTCTTGCCGATGGCGCTGGCGACGGAAGGGTAGACATAGAACGCGCCTTCCGGCGTCGGGCATTTCAGATGCCGCGCCTGATTGAGCATCGACACGACAAGATCGCGCCGCTCTTCGAAAACCTTTCTCGACTTCGGAATAAAATCCTGCGGCCCGTTCAAGGCTTCCACCGCCGCCCATTGCGCGATCGAGCAGGCGCCTGACGTCTGCTGACCTTGCAGCATGTCCATTGCTTTGATGAGCTTATCCGGACCGCCGGCGTAACCGATGCGCCAGCCTGTCATCGCGTAGCTTTTCGAGACGCCGTTCATGGTCAGAACGCGATCCATGAGATTCGGCTCGACCTGAGCGATCGTCTTGAATTCGAAATCGCCATAGACGAGATGCTCATAGATATCGTCGGTCAGAACCCAGACGTTCGGATGACGCAACAGGACGTCGCTGATCGCCTTCAGTTCGCTATGCGTATAGGCGGCGCCGGAAGGGTTCGACGGCGAGTTGAGGATCAGCCACTTGGTCTTGGGCGTGATCTTCTTCTCGAGGTCTTCGGCCTTCAGCTTGAAGCCATTCTCGATTTTCGCATCGACAAAGACGGGCGTTCCGCCCGCGATCAGAACCATGTCGGGGTACGAAACCCAATAGGGCGCCGGGACGATCACTTCGTCGCCAGCGTTGATCGTCGCAAGCAATGCATTGAACAGGATATGCTTGCCGCCGGTGCCGACGATGATCTGCGATTCCTTATAGTCCAAGCCGTTTTCGCGCTTGAACTTGCCGGCGATCGCTTTGCGCAGCTCCGGAATGCCTGGGACTGGCGTATATTTCGTCTTGCCCGCCTCGATCGCGGCGATCGCCGCTTTTTTGATGTTGTCCGGCGTATCGAAATCCGGCTCGCCGACCGATAGCGAAATGATCTCGCGGCCCATGGCTTTCAGGTCGCGCGCTTTCTGCGTCGCCGCGATGGTCGCGGAAGGCTTTACGCGGGAAAGGGCGTCGGAAATGAAGGCCATGACCCAGGGATTCCTTTCTGGTCGGGTTTTGGAGGCGGCGCACCATAGTGGCGGGGACCCGGAGGGGCAACACGAAAGGAACCTTCGCTCATAGCGCTTTCGTGATTGAAGCGGAGGGTCGCCTTGCCAATTGGTATCTATCAGTGATAGATACCATGTCACGGGGCCAGGGTTCCTGCGCCCATTCCTGTTGGTGCGCGGACAGACCCACCGATCGGCTGAGAGGGAAGCGCGACTTGCTTTCCTTAGCGTGAGCGAGATGGCGCCCAGGAAGGAAAAAGAACCTACTCGCGCAAAATCGGCTCCTGACGAGCCGAGGGCGAAGCTCTTCATGCATGGCCGCAGTCAGGCCGTGCGGCTACCCAAGGAATTCCGGTTACCCGGAAAGGAAGTGCGGGTGAGCAGAATGGGCGACCGGGTAATTTTGTCGCCTATCGCCAAGCCTCAGCCATTCGACGCCAAGGCTTTTTGGGCGAAGATCGATGCGCTCGGCGACAAACCGTTCATGCCGGAAGGGCGGGAACAGCCGGCGATGCCGTCCGATCGCCGCCTCTTCGAGGAATGATCCACCTCGATACCAATGCGATGATCGCGCTGCTCAATAACACCCCCCGCAGGGTGCGCGAGCAATTCGGAGAGGCCCAAGCCGCTGGCGTGAAGATGGCAATCTCGACGATCGTCCACCACGAACTGATGTACGCCGCCGCCGGCAGACGCTGTCGGGCGGAGAACGAGGATAAGATCGCCTCAATGCTTCTTGCCAGCGCCATCTCGGTCATCCCCTTCGAGGCCGCCGACGCGACGCATGCCGCGGATATTCGCGTTTATCTCAAGCGGATCGGCCTCCCGATCGGCCCTTATGATGTGCTGATCGCCGGCCAGGCCCGCCGCCATGGCGCGACGCTGGTCACATCCAACCTGGGCGAATTCAAGCGCGTGCCCGGACTGATCGTCATGGATTGGGCGGCGTAGGCGCCCGATGGTTTCCAATGGAGACGAGACGAAACAAGCGATAATGAGCAATGAAGCCTTTCTCGATATGACTGTTCTGATTTATACGGTTCTGACACCCCGCGTGAGCGGCCAACTTGTGGACAAATTCCAGAGCTTGGGGCCTCACCCGACCCGAAAACGCTTCCCCGCAATAATCTGATCGACTGCGCCATTGGCCATCATGTCGCGGTCGAGCCCGGAGTCGGCGAGGGCGAGAATGGCGGCGGCGATGTTGCGTTTGAGAATCATCGCCGCACGTTCGTCGCAGAGATCCGTTTCATAAGTCTCCAATATCCGCCACGCCATCACAAAGGCTTCGCTCATCACGCGCGTCGCCTCGTCGTCGTAGAAACTCGGTTGAGAATGAATCTGTCGCGCCATCGCGGAACTCGTCGCGTCGAGAGGCGCAGCGGAGCAACTCCGCTTCTGGCCTCGGGCTCCCCGTTCTTTCGCCGGCGTTGCTTTGCGTCGCACCCGCTCACCGGCTGATTGTCAGCAGCGCCGATAACCCATCTTCGTGGGCATTTTGAGGCGACGATTGCCCGATTCGTCGCAAAGTCGCGGAACTTTCCGCCGTCCAGACCGTAATTCCCTTTCAAAGGCCTCGGGTGATTGACGCTGCAGGCAAAAAAGGGGTCCCGCCATGCTGAAGAATTCTGTTCGTGTCCTTGCCGCGCTGCTCTTCACCGCTTTCGCGGCCTATAGCGCGTTCGCGCCGGCTCACGCCGGCTCCGGCTATGGCGTCGATGAGATCGCCATGCATGCCAATTCGAACGGCTGACCAATCCTCGACCGGCGCGACGATCCGTCATAGCTTTTGAAGCTCCTACGGGAGCTCGGCATGCCCGGCGCCAAAAACGCTCATCCCTTTCAGATCAAACGCGTCTACGAGCCCGCCGCGGACAGCGACGGCTGCCGCGTGCTTGTCGATCGTCTCTGGCCGCGCGGGATTTCCAGGGATAAGGCCCGAATCGATCTCTGGTTGAAGGACGTCGCGCCGAGCGACGAATTGCGGCGCCGCTTTCATGGCGAGCCGTCGAAGTGGAAAGAATTCGTCGCCGCTTACGCCAAAGAGCTTCACGCGGAGCCTGCACGAAAAGCCGCGCAAGACTTGCGCGAGCGAGCCCATCGCGAACCTGTGACCCTGCTCTACGCGGCGCGCGATGAGGCGCACAACAATGCCGTGGCGCTAAAGGGCCTTCTCGAAAAGGAGGGGTGAATGCTTCTATATCGCCACCGCGAAAGAATCCGGACGCGCCATATTCCAGGCCTCGCGGAGTTTCTGGTCGCGCGCGCCGGCGAGCAATTCGCCTTCCGCCAAGGTCGGATAGAGCTCGCCGAATGTCATCACTTCATGTGACGAGACGCGTCGGCAGAAATGGTCGGGATGGAAATCGTTGGGATGATCGAGGCCGGCGGCCGCGGTGAGTTCGGCCAGGGCGTGCAAGGTCGCGCGGTGGAAATTGTACACCCGCTCCGCCTTGTCCGGTACATAAAGGGCGCGCGAGCGGCTCGGATCCTGCGACGTAACGCCGGTCGGACAGCGATCCGTATGGCAGCTTAGCGATTGGATGCAGCCGAGCGCGAACATGAAGCCGCGCGCCGAATTGCACCAGTCGGCGCCGAGCGCCATCGCCCTGGCCATGTCGAAGGCGTTGGTGACCTTGCCGGAGACGCCGATCTTGATGCGCTTCTTTGCGCCAATGCCGGTGATGGCGTTGTTCACGAGGACGAGCCCGTCGCGCATTGGCATGCCAAGCCGGTCCATGAATTCGATCGGCGCGGCGCCGGTGCCGCCCTCCTTGCCATCGACGACGATGAAGTCTGGGTACGTCCCGCTTTCGACCATCGCCTTGCAGATTGCCAGAAACTCCCAGGGGTGGCCGACGCAAAGCTTGAAGCCGACAGGCTTTCCCTCGGAGAGCTTGCGCAATTGCGCAATGAAACTCATCATTTCGAGCGGCGTTGAAAAGGCGGAGTGGCGGCCGGGTGAGATGCAGTCCCGGCCCATTTCGACGCCGCGGATCGCGGCGATCTCCGCCGAGACTTTCGCCGCCGGCAGGACGCCGCCATGACCCGGCTTGGCGCCTTGGCTGAGCTTGATCTCGATCATCTTGATCTGCGGCTCTGCCGCGACTCTGGCAAAGGCCTGAGGATCGAAGGTCCCGTCCAAGGTGCGGCAGCCGAAATAGCCCGACCCGATCTCCCAAATGATGTCGCCGCCATTCTCGCGATGGTACGGCGAGAAGCCGCCCTCGCCCGTATCATGGGCGAAGCCGCCCTTGGCGGCGCCTTTGTTGAGCGCGCGCACGGCGTTGGCGCTGAGCGCGCCGAAACTCATCGCGGAAATATTGAAGACCGAGATCGAATAAGGCTTGGCGCAATCGGGACCGCCGACGGTAACCCGAAAATGCTGCGGATTGTCCATCGGCTTCGGCGCCATCGAATGACGCAGCCATTCGTAACCCTGAGCGTAGACGTCGAATTGCGTGCCGAAGGGCCGCTTGTCGAGCTGCAGCTTGGCGCGCTGATAGACGATGGAGCGTTCGTCGCGGCTGAAAGGCAATCCGTCCTTTTCGCTTTCGAAGAAATACTGGCGCAGCTCAGGGCGGATATCTTCGAGAAGAAAACGGATATGGGCGGCGATGGGATAATTGCGCAGCACCGAATGGCTGGTTTGGACGAGGTCACGAAGGCCAAGGAGAGATAGCGCGGCGCAAATCGCCAAAGCCACGCCGAGCGGAATATCCCAGCGCGAATGCGGGATTGCAGCGATCAGGATCGCCAAGGTGACCGTAGCGAGGATGCTGAGCGTCAACGTGATGAAACGATGTGAGAACGCAAGTGCGACAGCGTTCATTTAAGGGCCTCCCCGGAGCGTAATTTTTTTACAGAATAGCTAATTCATAGAGCACGCGACGGCCTTGTGAAGGGGAAAGGCCTTTTGCGAGGCTCCGTGTTTGGACCCGAGCGTCTCTACCGCGCTGGCCGCTGGCGTTTTGGTCGTCGACGCCCTACATTGGCTTCAGCGGAGCTGCGGGGTGCGTGAGGACATTTTTCCCCGGGGCCTTACGATCCTTAAGGGAGCTGTCCCTGGCCTTGCCCGTGGGCTTGGCTACACGGCGCCCACCTACTCTGTAGGTTCCCGGGATCGTCGTCCCACGGCCATCGCGGCCCCGCGCAAATTCTTTCCCCGCTTTGAGGAGCGATAAGCCGTGACGACGGCCTCCGCCGCGGTCAAGGAGGACTTGCGGCGCGCGGCGCTCGGCAGGCGGCGTGCGCTTAGCGCCGCCGAACGGACAAAATTCGGCGCGCGGCTCGCCCGCGAAGGCCTGGCGCTGGCTAAGAAAAACGCCGCTCGCGCCGTCTCCGCCTTCTATCCCCTGCGTGACGAACCCGACACGCTGCCGCTTCTGACCGCGCTAGCCGATGCAGGTTTCGCCACGCTCTTGCCGATTACGATGGCGCGCGGCGCCGCGCTGTTATTTCGAAGCTGGCGGCCGGGCGATCCGACCCGAGAAGGCGCGATGCGAATTCCCGAGCCGCTGGCGGAAGCGCCGGCGCTCGACCCCGATCTGCTTTTCGTACCGCTCGCCTGTTTCGATCGGCGCGGTCATCGCATCGGCTATGGCGCCGGCCATTATGATCGCACGCTGACCGCCCTGAGAGCCAAGGGACGCGCGCTCGCCGTAGGGGTGGCCTATAGCGTCGCCGAATGCGATAGCTTGCCTGACGAGGCGCACGATCAGCGGCTCGATTTTGTACTGACGGAGAGCGAATTGATCACTTGCACGGACGCCTGAGCGGATGCGTCTTTTGTTCATCGGCGACGTGGTCGGGCGTAGCGGCAGAACCGTGGTCAATACGCAATTGCCGCAACTGCGAGAGAAATGGCGGCTCGATTTCGTGGTGGTCAACGGCGAGAACGCGGCCGGCGGCTTCGGCATCACCGAATCGATCTGCCAGGAGCTGATTGATTCGGGGGCCGACGCCGTGACCCTCGGCAACCATTCTTTCGACCAGCGCGAGGCGCTTGTTTTCATCGAGCGCCAGCCAAAGTTGATCCGGCCCGCCAATTATCCCAGCGGCACGCCTGGACGGGGCGCCAATCTCGTCGAAGCGAAGGACGGCCGCAAAGTGCTCGTCGTCAATATGATGGGCCGCACTTTCATGGACGCGCTCGACGATCCTTTCGTGCGTATCGATCAAGAGCTCGCGGCTTGCCCCTTGGGCGCCGGCTGCGACGCGGCGATTGTCGATTTTCACGCCGAGGCGACCAGCGAAAAACAAGCCTTCGGCCTTTATCTCGACGGCCGCGTGAGCCTGGTGGTCGGCACGCATACCCACACACCGAGCGCCGATCATCGGATCATGCCCGCCGGCACCGGCTTTATGACTGACGCCGGGATGAGCGGCGACTACGAGTCCGTAATCGGGATGGACAAGGAGGAGCCGCTGCGCCGCTTTACGCGCCGAATCCCCGCCGGCCGCTTTGAGCCTGCGATGGGCGCCGGCACCCTTTGCGGCGTCGCCGTGGAGACCGGCGAGGACGGCCTCACCAAGAAAATTGGGGCGGTCAGAATCGGCGGCGCGCTCCAGCCGGCAACGCCGGATTTTTGGTAGGGCGTCGGCGCAACCGATGCCGAAGGTGCGACGGAAAGCGCTTTGGCCGATCTTGACGCTGGCTTTTTCAGAGTCCGATTCGATCGCTTGACGCCGGCTGAAAAGCGGTACATGCGAGCCATGGCGGAACTCGGACCTGGCCCTCATCGATCGGGAGATATTGCAGAAGTGCTTAGGAAGAAAGTGACGACGGTCGCCCCGGTGCGCAGCTCACTCGTGGCTAAAGGAATGCTCAATAGCCCTGCTCATGGCGATGACGCTTTTACCGTTCCGCTGTTTGACGGGCTCATGAAGCGAACAATTTCTTTGGCGTAGTAGCGCACGCTCTTTATCGCTGGGCGCTAGTTGGATGCTCTAGAGACGGAAATTACAATGGCGGGTCATAGCCAGTTCAAAAACATCATGCACAAGAAGGGCAAGCAGGACGCTATCCGCTCCAAGCTCTTCTCTAAACTCGCCCGCGAAATCACTGTCGCCGCCAAGCTTGGCCTGCCCGACCCGGCGATGAACGCCCGCCTACGGGCGGCGGTCCTGGCGGCCCGGGCGGAGAATATGCCGAAGGACAATATCGAACGCGCGATCAAAAAAGCATCCGCGGCCGATACCGAAACCTATGATGAGGTGCGCTACGAGGGCTATGCGCCTGGCGGCGTTGCGGTGATCGTGGAGGCCTTGACCGACAATCGCAACCGGACTGCCGGCGAGGTACGCTCCTATTTCACCAAATCCGGCGGCTCGCTCGCCGAGACGGGCGCCGTCTCTTTCCTGTTCGATCGGGTCGGCCTGATCGTCTATGCAAAAAAAGTCGCCTCCGACGACGCGATGCTCGAGGCGGGGATCGAAGCGGGCGCCGACGACGTCGTCTCGGATGACGAGACGCATGAGGTCGTGACGTCGATGGAATCGCTTCGCGATGCGCAGAAGGCCTTGGAGGCGAAGTTCGGCGAACCGCAAAAGGCGGCGATCGTCTGGCGGCCGCAGAATACAATTTCGGTCGACGACGAAGCCGGCGAAAAAATTCTCAGGCTCGTCGACGCGTTGGAAGAGAACGACGACGTTCAGAACGTCTACGCCAATTTCGAAGTATCGGACACGCTCGTAGCCAAAATGCAGAGCTAGGTACAAAAATCCGCGGAGAGCGCACGGCGCTTCCGCGGATCATTTTCAGGTCATTAGCAAGAGCGCAGTACGACGCGCGCGATCACCCGCAATGACGATGACCGTGATGCCACCAGCAATGGTGATGATGCCACCACACTTTGTCGATCTGCGCGGCGGCGAGAGGCTTCGCCGAAGTCGTCGCCAGCGTGAAGGCCGAAGACGGCCCGGTCGACATTGTAATGATTGCAGCGCCCGCGAGCGCGGCGAGAGAAAGGCGAGTGACAAGACGCGTTTTCATTTGAATTCCCTCTTAATAGCTTCAGCTACGAAGCCAAGAGAACACATCCTATGTGAACGAGGCGTGAAGGCGCGCGGCGGATTTTTTTCAATATTCAGAAAGTACTTCGCAAAACGAAACCGCGGAGGCCTTGCAGCCTCCGCGGAAACATCGGGACCTGTAAAGAGCCCGGACTCTTTGAGAACTTGCGCTTACCAATAACGGCAGCGCCAGCCCCACGGGCTCATCCAGCAATGGCGACCACCGCCCCAGCCGGGACCCCAGTGACGATGCCAACCCCAGCCGCCGCCGCAATGCCAGCAGCCGCCATGATGCCACCAAACCTTTTCGACCGGCGCCGCCGAATATGACTCGTCGATCGAAGGTGAGGACAGCGAAAAGGCCGCGGCTGGGCTGGTCATCGTCGCGGCGACCATCGCCACGCCTGCCAGCGCGCCAAGCGCCTTGGTTGAAAACGAGAGTTTCATTTTAGGAAATCCTCCTGTTCCTAACCGCACGGCGAGAAGAGCATGCCGAAGGTGAATAACCGATGAACCGAAAGTTAAGGAGGGAAAGCCGACTTCAAGCCCTGTGCGAGTAAAGAAGTAAGTAGAACGCGAGCCAATTCTACTTCTTCAATTGTTGGTTGAGCAAAGCGCAAGCTTTATGCCGGCAAAGCGCCTACGCGTCATATCTTTGCCTCATGAATTCTTGCGACCACCATTATTTAATTGTTGCGCCGCAAAATATTTACCGTCTTGCCGTGACGCCGAGGTGACCGCCGAGGGCGTCGAGGCCGCAGCGGAGCCGATCAGCCAGGATCGCGTCGGCGCGCCAGGGCGTTGACACTTCGGCGATGAGCCCACGGCAGTCGCGCAATGGCGCCCCTTCAATGACGATCCGGCGAAGAACAGGCCACGCCGCCGCACCGGCGAGCGCTTGCGCCGCGCTCAGCTTGTCGCGCGCGTTCAAGGCGATTTCGGTCAGCGGCAGCCCGGAGCGCGGACCCGGAGCGACCGCGCCGATGCGTTCGGGCGCGACAGCCCGCAGAGTGTCGAGCGCGGCGCGATGATGGAGACGGCGCAGCGCCTCGCCGATCAGCCAACGCAGATCGTTAAGGCGAGGATCATGCGGCGCGAGCACGCGATGCGCACGCATGGCGTCGAAAGGATCATCAATTCGGACCTGCCGCCCGCGCGTTTCGATCACCTCCTGACCATTCTCGACGGCGCGCGCCAAACGTTCGGGCGTCGGTTGAACGACTTCAGCCAAAGCGCTTTGGCCTTTTCTGGACCGCGCGGGACGCCGGCGCGAAGGCGAACGCGCGCTCACTTCGCGAACTCCTCACAAAGGCTGGCGGGCGACGTACAGTAAGAACTCAGAGGCGCCGGCGAGAGGTAACGCGGCCCGATGCTTGGCTCGCTGGGCATATCGGGCGGCGGGCGACCATGGGCGCGCTTCAAATCTCTTAGATGAGCCGCGCAAGCGGCCACGGCCTTCATGCGGCGCGTGTTTGATTTGGGCGTGCGTCGGCGCGCGCGGGATCTGCCCATCGCTTAAGGCTCCTTCGACTGAGAATTTGAAAGCGTCAGAGGCGTGACGCTGAGGTATATTCTGAAATTCAGAACAGTCTGTCAAGCAATATTTCTGGAAAACATTATTGCGTTTGTTCTGAAAATCAGAATAATTCGGATATGCCGAACGATATCGTCGATTGGATCCGCAAAGCGCTTCTGGCCACGGGAAAAACCCGCAGCGGCCTCGCCAAGGCGTTGGGACGCTCGCCGTCGGCGGTGACGGACCTGCTCAATGGATCGCGCCGCCTGCGCGCGGAGGAAATCGCCGTCGCCGCCGCCTATCTCGGCGTCGAGCCGCCCCGTTTCCTTGGCGGGCGCGGCGGCATATCTCCGCCAGGCGTGGCGGTTCCCGTCGTCGGCTTCGTTGGCGCCGGCGCCGAGGCGCATTTCTATGCCGACGGGCAAGGCCCCTTCGACGAAGTCGCCGCGCCTGACGACGCAAGCGATAGGACCGTCGCCGTGCAAGTGCGCGGCCATTCGCTCGGCACGCTCTTCGACAATTGGCTCGTCTTCTACGACGACGTGCATGACCCGCCCGGCGACGACTTGGTCAGCCGGATGTGCGTCTGCGGTCTTTCTGATGGACGGGTTCTGATCAAGTCGCTCAAACGCGGCCAGATCGTCGGCCTATGGACGCTGCTCTCGAATGTCGAGCCGCCGATCTATGACGTCGCGCTCGACTGGGCCGCCCCCGTCCGCGCGATGCGGCCGCGCTAAGGTCATAAGACGGCGGCTGTTTGATCGCCAGAGCCGCTGCGACGTTTGGTTTTCGGGTCGACACGGGGCGTCATTTCAGAGAAGAAGCGCTCCGCCCCACCCGTCTCGCTTGAAGTGAGCGCCATGCCCGATCCGACCCCTAGCGCGCTCGATATTGCGCGCGCGCTGATCGTCTGTCCTTCAGTCACGCCGGCGGAAGCCGGCGCGCTGACCTATCTGCGCGACCTTTTGGCGGGAGCCGGTTTTTCGGCGGAGATCGTCGCCTTCGAGGAGCCGGGAACGGCGAAGGTCGATAATCTCTATGCGCGCTTCGGCCGAGGCGGCCCAAATATAGTTTTCGCGGGTCATACGGATGTCGTGCCGCCGGGCGATGTCGCCAAATGGCGCTTCGATCCTTTCTCGGGCGTGATCGCCGACGGCATGATCTGGGGTCGCGGCGCGTGCGACATGAAGAGCGGCGTCGCCGCTTCGGTCGCCGCGGCGTTGCGCTACATCGCCCGCAAAGGGGCGTTCAAGGGATCGATCTCTTTTCTCATCACCGGCGATGAAGAAAGCGTCGCCATCAACGGGACGACCAAGCTGCTCGACTGGGCCCGGGCGAAAGGCGAGCGTTTCGACCATTGCATTCTCGGCGAGCCGACGAGCCGCGAAAAGCTCGGCGATATGATGAAACATGGGCGGCGCGGTTCGCTCACCGGGCGACTGACGCTGATCGGCAAGCAGGGCCATGTCGCCTACCCCCATCTCGCCGATAATCCTCTACGCGGCGTGGCGGCAATCCTGAATGCGCTCCATGAGCCGCCGCTCGATCAAGGCACATCGTCGTTCGACGCCTCCAATTTGGAAGTGACCAGCGTCGATGTCGGCAATCCGGCGACGAATGTCATACCGGCCGAAGCGCGGCTCGTGTTCAATGTTCGCTTCAATGATGTTTGGACGCCGGAAACGCTGCGCGCCGAGATCACTAAGCGCGTCGCCGGCGCCGCGGGCCTGTTGCGATACGAACTTATTTTCGACTCGACCAACGCCACCGCCTTTTTGACGCCGCCCGGCGATTTCACTGACCTCGTCGCCGAGGCTGTGCATGACGTCGTCGGTCGGCAACCGGCCCTCTCGACGACCGGCGGCACGTCGGATGCGCGCTTCATCAAAAACGCCTGTCCGGTGATCGAGCTCGGTCTTGTCGGCCAGACGATGCACGGGATCGACGAACACGCCTCGATCGAAGACATCGAAGCGCTGTCGCGGATTTACGAGCGAGCGCTGGAAAAGTATTTTGAGAAGTTCTGAGCCGCATCCTCTCCGGAGGCAAAGCGGAACGGGGAAGGGACCATGCGAAGTATGGAGGGGGTGCGGGCGGTTGTGGATAGATCCTCACCGCCGCAGGACGCCACCACCGCGCTTCGCGCGCTCCCCTCCACCCCTTCATGCCGGAGGAAAGGCCCCGTCCTCAATAATCCACCTGCGCCAGACACAAGCCTGCCGCCGGGGCCACTTGACCGCAGCGGGCGCGATCACGCGATTCGAGCGCGGCGACGAGGTCGTCGACGCTCCATTTCCCCGCGCCGACATGTTCGAGCGATCCAACCATCGAGCGGACCTGGCGATGGAGAAAAGAGCGCGCGCTGATCCGCATATCGATACGTTCGCCGTCGCTCTCGATATCGAAACGCGACAAGGTACGGATCGGGCTCGAGGCTTGGCATTGTGAATCACGGAATGTCGAGAAGTCGTGCCGACCCAGAAGCCGCGCCGCGCCTTCGCGCATCGCCGTGACATCAAGACGGCGCTTCACCCGCCAGGCGCGCTCACGCTCGAGCGCGAGCGGCGCGCGGCGATTGACGATGCGATAGGCATAGTGGCGCATCCGGGCGGAAAAACGCGCGTCGAAATCGCCCGCAACTTCTTCCGCGGAGAGGACAGCCACGGGTTTTGGGACGAGCAGCGCGTTCAGCGCCTCGCTCAAGCGAAAGCCGCTCCAGGATTTGGCGAGATCGATATGGGCGACTTGACCGCTGGCGTGGACGCCTGCGTCGGTGCGCCCGGCGCCATGCGCCGTGACCGCCTCCCCGCTCGCCGCGAGGATCGCCTCCTCCAGCGCCTGTTGCACGGAGAAGCCGTTCGCCTGTCTCTGCCAACCGACAAAGGGCGCGCCGTCATATTCGATCGTCAGTTTGAAACGAGGCATTGTTTTCTCAGGCGAGTCGGAAGTCACGCATGGCGCCGAAATACGTACCCTTTCTCGGCCAGAGCGGGGAGAGGGGGCCTAAACGCAACACTTTTTCTCACCGCGCTGCTCCTTTGCAATCGGTCATGCGCGCCATCACACTCTTCCCGATCGCAGCGCCCTCAAAGCCAACGCGATAATACGCTCGAATCGCCCTTCTAACGCGGAAGCTTGAGTCTGGGCGTCGAGACGCACCGCGATTGGATGGATGAAACGATGGGCAGCGTCGAAGATGAGCGCAAGCGCGCGCCGACGATCGCTCATCGCAAAAGCGCCCGAGGCGATCCCTTCTTCGACGACGCGCTGGATGTCGGCCTGCACGCGACCGCGATGTTTGCGCGCGCTGCCTTTGCCTTTCTCCAACGCTTCGACCAGCAAATTGAAAATCGCGGCGTCATTGTCCAGTTTCTGCCGGTACGCGCGATGGATCGCCAACAGCATGCGCTCGAGTTTGTCATAGGCGGGGTCGGCGCCATCGGCGGCTTCGCGTAGGCGCGCCTCCAGCGGACGCAGCCATGAGGTGGTCATCTCTTCGAAAAGCGCCTCTTTCGACGCAAAATAGCGATAGACATTCGCATGGGTCATGCCGGCCTCTTGGGCGATGCCGACGATCGTCGTTCGCGATGGGCCAAACTTACGCACATGCTCGCGCGCAATCTCCATGACGCGCGCTTCCACGGGTTCGGTTGATTGGGTTCGGGGCAAATGCGGCTTCCAGCGCCCGCTGAGGGCCGACGTTTCATGCTCCCATAAAACGGCGCCTCAATCCAGTTCAGGTTTCGACGAGGCCGCCGAGATCGCCGGAGACCGAAGCGCCGCCATGACCATGCGCGAGGGCAAGGTAATCGGCCGAGCGCATCTCGATGAGGCGCGAGGCGGTGCGGGCGAATTCAAAAGCTTCGTAGCCTTCGCTTCCCGCAAAAAGTTTCTCGGGCTCCGCTGCGGCGGACGCGACGAGTTTGACGCGCTGATCGTAAAGCGTGTCGATCAGATTGATGAAACGCTTGACCTCGTTGCGCCGCTCCGGATCGAGCACGGGAATGCCGTCGATGAAGATCGTATGATAGCGCCGCGCGATGGCCAGAAAGTCCGCCGAGCCGAGCGGCTTCTGACAGAGATCCGCGTAGGCGAAGCGCGCGACGCCGTCATCGGCCTCGGGAATGTCGAGTTCCCGGCCAAGCAAAACGATTTTTGACGGCGCGCCGCGCGGATGGCCCGTCAAACCCACGAAGGCGCGATCAAGCGCGATCTTGGCTGCGGCGTCAGCGGGACAATAGTAAACCGGCGCGCGGGCCAGCTTTTCGAGACGGTAGTCGGCGCGGGCTTTCAGCTCTCGTACCTCGACCCGTTCGTGCAGAAGCGCGATGAAAGGGAGGAAAAGAGCGCGATTGAGCCCGTCTTTGTAAAGATCGTCCGGCGCGACGTTCGATGTCGCCACGACGACGACGCCGGCGGCGAACAAAGCCGCGAAAAGGCGGCTAAGGATCATCGCGTCTGCAATGTCGTTGACGCTGAATTCGTCGAAGCACAAAAGCCAAGCTTCGGCGGCAAGATCGGCTGCAACCGGCGCGATCGGATCGTCGCCGGAGGTGCGCCCGGATTTGGCCTGGGTCCGCCATTCATGGATTCGGGCGTGAACATCGGCCATGAAGGCGTGAAAATGCACGCGTCGCTTCGACGTCGTCGGCGCGGTGTCGAAAAAGAGATCCATCAGCAGCGTTTTGCCGCGGCCGACCGCGCCATAGATGTAAAGCCCGCGCGGCGTCTCGACATGTCGGTGCCCGATGAACCAGGCAAGGCCGTTCCCGCGCCGCGGCGGACTGTAATTTTCCAAGCGCCGCCCAAGCGCCGTCATTTCGTCGACCATCGCGCTTTGCGCGGGATCAAGTTCAAGTCGTCCGGCGACGACAAGCGCGTCGTAACGAGTTCTCAGAGCGATGTTCATGTCGAAAGAGCTTTACGCGGGCGGGAGATCATTATGGCGAACATAAGCAAGCGATTTGTCGAATGTGTTATTTTTGCCAAAACAAGGAACAATCTTTTAGGGCCTCTTGCGTTCCAACACAGTTTCGTGAAGGTTTGAAACCCGGCGCTTCCCGAACTGGTCTTGGGGGCCAGTTTGCGAGGAGGCTGCTCGGCCGATGCTTCATATCATTCGCGCGGCGTTTGTAACCGGACTTTCTCTTGTCGCTTGTGCGGAATTGAAGGCGGCGCCGATCGACGGCCTCCCCGCTGCGGCGCACGTGCTGACGCCAACGACGCCGGTCGTCGTATTCGGCCCTGAAGCCCGGCTAACCGCTCTGGAATTTGCGGCGCGTAATCATTTGAACGCCGGCGATGTGATGCGGCGTCACGCCGCTTCCGGGGTCATTCATTGTGGCAATGCGCGCGGCGCCGGCCAACTGACCCTTTCGAACAGCGTCATCACGACCGCCTCCCATGTCCTTTTCGATGAGGACGGCAAATTGCGCGGCGACAGCGGTCATTGCGTCTTTACCGCGACCGTCGACGGCCAGGCGGTGACGACATCGATCGACGTTTCCTCCATCGTCGCGGGCGACAAACAGCCCTATTCCCATCCGGCCGTGCATGATTGGGCCGTGGCGCGGCTCCTGCGCCCGGTTTTGGGCGCAACGCCTTACATTTTCGGTCCCCGCGCTCAGGCCGGGTCGGCGATAGAATTCGTCGCGCGCGGCCATAGCGATTGGGGCTCCGGCAGCGCGATGTCGATGGAAGACTGCAAATTGCGCGACCTGCTCTCGACAGGCGCCGAAGGCACGCGGGAATTCTCCTTCGATTGCGACGCCGGGGTCGGCGCTTCAGGCGGCGCAGTGATGACCACCAGCGGCCGGCTTCTTGGCGTTTTCGTCGGCTATCGCTCGGTGGCGCCGGACAAGGCGATGCCCTTCTCGACCCAGCATTACAATTTCGCCGTATCGGTCGACGGCGCCTTCCGCAAAGCGGTCGAAACGGTCGCGGGAACGCCGACGGCTTTGTCGTCGCGGTGAGAACCGCTGCGTCTCGAGCTTAGGCCGCGCGTCACTTCGGACGAAACACGAATTCGCTCGCGCCGCGCCGCTTCAAATCCTCTTCCGCGCCCGCGAGCGTGATCGCCTTTACATCGTTCCACAACGGAACGAGATCGCCGTAGTGCGCCGAAAAGATATGCCCGGACTCGCCTGTCGCGATCATGAAACGCGACTTGTCCGGATCACCCAAATCATAGATGCCGCGATAGCCCGCCGCATGGGTACGCGCAAACGGATGGTCGGGCAGCGGCGGATTACCGCCGCCGCGATCGAGCGCGTAATAGTCGCCGCTGCTGCGCACGCTCAAATCGCTCAAGCGATCGAAGAGCGGCAGATGACTGTAGAACCGATGGGTCAGCAGCGAGACATGCTCGTCGCCCCATCGCCATTTATTCACATCATCGCCGTCGCGTTTGCTGAGCTTGTCGAGCGCCCGATCGAGCGCCCGCGTGATCGCGTGGCGGCAGTCTGGATCAGGACCTTTGATCCCATCGCACCATTGCGGATGATCCTTGAGTAGAGAGGCGACAGTCGCCGCCGCGAAAGCGCCCTTCTCCTCCAACTTCAGGCCGAGCTTCTCGTCGATCAGGATCAGCCGCATTTCGCGCATCCACGCGTCGAAGATCAGCGGCTCCGGCCGGTCCTTATCCATTGCGCCATCCCATTTGGCGAGAAGCGCCAGCGCCTGTTTGCCGCGTTCATTGGACGGCGTCGCCAGCGCGGCGAAAGGGAGAAGCTCCTTGGCGGCGAGCGAGATCAGATCGCCCTGCATCGCGGCGGCTGTGTCGAGACTGTGCTTGTCGGTTGCGTCGAAGAATTGTTGCAGGCGTTCCGCGCGGTACGGCTCCTCCCAATCCTGGCCGAGATAGGGATCATTGTCCGGCGCGACGATTGCGTTGTTGGCGTTGAAAAAGAAGCCGCTTGGCGGATTGAAAAGCTGCGGCATTTTCTCGAAAGGCGCATAGCCGGTCCAATCATAGGCGCCCGAGGCGCCGTCCACCGGCGCAAGGCCGTCGCCCGATTTGCGGATCGGCAGTAAAGCCGGACTGATGAAACCGATATTGCCGTCGACATCGGCGAAGACGATGTTCTGCTCAGGCGTCTGCAGCAATTTGAGCGCATCGCGAAATTGGTCCCAATTCTTCGCGCGATCGACGCGAAGCAGCGCCGCGACGGACGTGTCCTTGTCGCCGAGCGCATTGTAGGCCAGCGCAACGACCTTCCCGGCGCTGGCAAGCGGCGCAAGATCCGACTCGGCATCGGAGAGAACGGGACCATGGCGCGTCGATCGCATTTTGAGGACGACATCCGCGCCGCCTTTCACGCGTATCGTCTCCTGGTGCGTCTCGAAGGGCTTGGGACCATCGGGCGTAAGGTACCGGCTTGAGTCGCTGGGATCGATCGTCTCGATAAAGAGATCCTGCACATCCGAGCCGGTATTGGTGAAGCCCCAAGCGATGCGATCGTTCTGCCCAAGAACGACGATCGGCGAACCGGGCAGCGAGGCGCCTTTCAGCCAGCCGTCGGGCGTCACGATACGCGCGAGGTACCAAACGATCGGGGCCTGAATGCCGAGATGCGGGTCGTTGGCGAGGATCGGCTTGCCGGTCGCGGTATGAGCGCCCGCGACGACCCATTCGTTCGAGGCGCCATGCGCGAAGGGCAGAATTTCGCCGAGTTTTTCCAACGGGGACACGGCGTCGGCATGCCTCGCGTTAGCGACCGGCGCGGTGGTGATCGGCGCGCCGTCCGGCGGCATCGGATAAAGAAGACGGGCTTGGTCCGGCGGCAGTTTCGCCGCGAGCATCGCCCGGTCGATCTCGACTTTGTAATTATTGCTGAGTTGCAGGCTCAGAAGCTTGCCCGCCACCAAAGTATCGGCCGGTCGCCACGGTTCGGGCTCGTCCCCGAGAAGGAGAAACTGCGGCGGCAATTTGCCACGATGAGAGTCCAGGAAAGCATTGACGCCGTCGGCATAGGCTTGGACCGTCGCTTGATCATCGGGCGCAAAAGCGGCGAAGCTACTCTCCGCCAGCCGATAGAAGCCTAAAGTGCGGAGATATTTGTCGACGCCCAAGAGATCGGCGCCGAGGATTTCCGCCAAGCGGCCCTGCCCGGCGCGCCGCTGAATCTCCATTTCAAAGAAGCGTTCGCTGGCGTGAAGATAGCCGAGCGCCCTCGCCGCATCGTCCCGCGTCGCCGCAAAAATGTGCGGTACGCCATAGGAATCGCGATAGACGCGCGCTTCCGCCGTCAGACCCGACAGGGTCGCTGCGCCCTCGTAATCGGGCATCGAGCGATAGAACAGCGCGCCGACCGCGCCGACCGCCAGGACGACCAATGCAACGACGACAATCAGCGCCCATTTGACGATGCGAAGGAGCATTGAACATTCCTGGCTGAGCGCCGCTTGCTCGCCTCGACGCTCGGTCAGTCAAGCGCGTTTGCCTTTCATTGTCACGCGAGCGCCGAATGTGGCTATTGTCGTTTCGTATAACTGGCGGTGATGGCGGCGGCCCAGGAATCAATATGACGCGCGAAGGTCCGCGGCCTTAAGGGAGCCGCTGGGGTCGGAAGCACTGGCGCTTGACGAAAGGATGACGCCTCGGCTCTTGTGTCTTCATGACCGCTATAGGATTGTCCGAACAATCATTTTTGTCTTCGTCTTTCGGGAGGAATCGTTCGAGATGTTCAAATTGGTTTTGACCATTGGCGTCGCGGCCGGCGTTGGCATGGCCGCGAGCACGGCTCTCGCTGACGACGACGTCGTCAATATCGGTATGATCTTGCCGATGACCGGCCCTTCGGCCAGCACCGGCAAGCAAGAGCAGGCCGGCGCGCAGCTTTATATCCAGCAGCATGGCGACACCGTCGCGGGCAAGAAGATCGCCTTGATCGTCAAGGACGACACCGGCGCGCCGGACGTAACAAAACGCATTGCGCAAGAACTCATCGGCAATGACAAAGCCAAAGTCCTCATCGGCTTCGGCTTGACGCCGCTCGCCTTGGCGGTCGCGCCCATAGCCACGGAAGCAAAAGTGCCTGAGATCGTCAGCGCCGCCGGCACTGCGATGATCACTGAGAAATCGCCGTTCATCCTGCGCACGTCGTTCACGCTGCCGCAGGCCGCCGAGCCGATGGCGGAATGGGCTCTGAAGAACAACATCCACAAAGTCGTGTCGATCGTCACCGATTACGGTCCCGGCATCGATGCGGAAAAATGGTTCAGCGATCCCTTCGCAAAAGGCGGCGGAACCGTGGTCGAGAAAATTCGCGTGCCGCTCAAGAATCCGGACTTCGCGCCCTTCCTACAACGCGTGAAGGACGACGCGCCGGACGCGGTCTTCGTTTTCGTCCCTTCGGGTTTCGGCGCCGCATTCATGAAGCAATTCGCCGATCGCGGCCTCACCGCCTCCGGAATCAAGTTGATCGGCACCGGCGACGTAACCGACGACGACCTCCTTCCGGCGATCGGCGATCCAGCACTGGGCGCGGTCACCACGCACCATTATTCGGCGGCGCACGATTCGCCCGAGAACAAGACTTTCGTCGCCGATTTTGAAAAGGCCAATAATGGCATGCGCCCAAATTTCATGGCCGTCGGCGCGTACGACGGCATGGCGCTCATCTACCATGCGCTGGAGGCGACCAAAGGCTCCGCCGACGGCGAGGCTCTCCTCGCGGCGATGAAAGGCGCGAAATGGACGAGCCCCCGCGGCCCGGTCTCGATCGACCCCGACACGCGCGACATCATCCAGAACATCTACGTACGAAAAGTCGAGAAAGTCGACGGCCAGCTTTATAATGTCGAGTTCGACAAGATCGAGGCCGTGAAGGATCCATTCAAAGCCGCGGGGAATTGACCCTGTTTCCTCCCCCGCTTCGCAGGGGAGGATTTGCGGCGGGGAGCCTGAGACGTGCTGACCATCCTCTTCGACGGCGTCGCTTACGGCATGTTGCTGTTCCTCCTCGCCTGCGGCCTGTCGGTCACGCTCGGCCTGATGAATTTCGTCAATCTCGCACACGGCGCCTTCGCTATGGCGGGCGGCTATGCGGCTGCGGTTCTGATGAATCGCTACAACGTTCCCTTCCTCGCAACCCTGCCGGTCGCCTTTGCTTTTGCGGCAATCCTTGGCGTCATCCTCGAGCGAACGCTTTATCGCCGGCTTTATGGGGCGAGCCATCTCGACCAGGTCCTCTTCACCATCGGCCTCGTCTTCATGGCCATGCCGATCGCCAATTACTTTCTCGGCGATCAGCCGCAGCCGGTTCGTGTGCCGGCGTTCCTCTCCGGTCGGCTGGAAATCGGCGGGGTCGGAATCGGCGTGTACCGTCTTTTCATCATCGCGATCTGCGGCGCGATCGCCGGCGGCCTTCAGGCCTTTCTGATTGGCACCCGATTCGGCGCGCAATTGCGGGCGGCGGTCGATGATCGGCGCGTCGCCAGCGGCCTCGGCATTAATGTCGATCTGCTCTTCGCCGTGACATTCGCGATTGGAAGCGGTCTTGCCGGCCTTGGCGGGGCGCTCGCCGCCGATCTCATCGGCGGCATTGATCCGAGCTTTCCTGTCAAGTTCATGGTGTCGTTCCTGATCGTCGTCGCAATCGGCGGCTCCAATGGGATCATCGGCGCTTTAGCAGGCGCGCTTTTACTCGGCGTTCTCGACGTCGCCGGAAAATATTACGTACCGTCGATCGGCGCTTTCATCATCTATGCCGTCATGGTGGCGACGCTGATCATCCGTCCGCAAGGTCTCTTCTCCCGGAGCGGACGGTGAGTGCGGCCTCGGCAGGCGCGGTCGCCGCGCATCTCAATCGCGGCGCCCGGTGGCGGCCGATCGAGATATTCTGCTGGCTGACAATCCTCGTCGCAATCTTTGCTTTTCCCTCCCGCGCTCTGCTCATCAACGAGATCCTGCTAGGCGGGCTTTTCGCCCTCTCGCTCGATCTCGTCCTCGGTTTTGCCGGCATTGTCTCGCTCGGCCACGCGGCCTTCTTCGGCGTCGGTGCTTACGCCGCCGGCATAATCGCCAATACAGGCCTCGCCGATCCCCTGCCCGGCCTCGTCATCGCCAGCCTGATCGCCGGCGCATTCGGTCTCATCACCGCGCCATTGCTGCTACGCGGCTCCGATCTGACCCGGCTTATGGTCACGCTCGGCATTGCGCTTTTGCTCGGCGAACTCGCCAATCGCAATTCATGGGTAACCGGCGGCGCCGACGGGCTCAGTATTACCTTGAAGCCGGTTCTCGGCCTGTTTCGGATCGATTTCATGGGCCAGCGCAATGCGGCGCTTTATAGTTTCATCGTACTCTTTCTCTTGTTCGCGCTGGCGCGACGGCTGGTGCAATCCCCCTTCGGCCTTTCGGTGCGCGCGCTGAAAGAAAACCGTCTTCGCTCGGGCGCGCTTGGCATATCGGCGGCAAGCCGCCTTGTCGCGATCTATGGGATCGCGGCCGCCTATGCTGGCGCTGCAGGGGCGCTGGTCGCGCAGACGACCGGGCTCGTCTCCCTCGACGTTTTTGACTTCCACCGTTCCGCCGATGTCATGCTGATGCTGATCATCGGCGGCGCTGGCTATCTCTATGGCGGCCTGATCGGCGCGGCTTTCTTCATCGCTCTGAAAGACGGCGTCTCGAGTGCGACGCCGGAATATTGGGAATTCTGGATCGGCCTGCCGCTCGTCATACTCGTGATCGTCGGCCGCGACCGCATCGGTGCGTCGATCGCGAACCTTGTCAAAGGGGCGACAAAAGCGATCGGTAGAACGAGGCCATGAGCGCGCCGGCGCTCGAGACGCGCGGCCTGACTCGCCGATTCGGCGGCCTTATCGCTTCCGACGACGTCTCTTTGAAGCTCGAACAAGGCGCGCGGCACGCGCTGATCGGCCCCAATGGCGCCGGCAAGACGACGCTGGTGAATCTCCTGACGGGGACCTTGAAGGCCAGCGCCGGCGCCGTGCTGCTCGAAGACGCTGACGTGACCGGCCTGTCGCAACATGCCCGGGTGAGGCGCGGCCTCGTCCGCACCTTCCAGATCAATCAGCTCTTCGGCAATCTGACGCCCGCTGAATCGCTCTGCCTCGCCGTCAGCGAAAGGCTCGGTCATGGTCGGCGCTGCTTTATTTCCGCTGGGCGTGATACGGCGGTCGTCGCCGAAGTCGACGAGCTCATCGCGCGTTTCGGCCTCGGCGATGTGATGGATCGAAAAACACGTACCCTTGCTTATGGCAAGCAACGACTCCTGGAGATCGCCTTGGCGCTCGCCTGCCGTCCGCGCGTCCTGCTGCTCGACGAACCGGCCGCAGGCGTGCCCGATGACGAGCGCGCCGATATTCTTGCGGCGCTCGCCGCCTTGCCGGCCGAAGTCACGATCATGCTGATCGAGCACGACATGGATCTCGTCTTCTCCTTCGCGCGGCGTATCTCGGTTCTCGTTGCGGGACGCCTGTTGATGGAAGGCGAGCCGCGCGAAGTCGCCGCCGATCCGCGCGTCAGGCAAGTCTATCTCGGCGAGGCCCAGCATGGCTGACTTGCTGAAGGTACAAGGCCTCGCCGCCGGATATGGCGAAGCGCGCGTCATTTCCGGCCTTGATCTTGCCGTCAGCGAGGGCCGTTCACTTGCGCTGCTCGGCCGCAATGGCGCGGGGAAGACGACGCTGCTCAATTCGCTGATCGGCGCGACCACGCGTCACGCGGGACGTATCTTCTTCGCCGGCGCCGATATCACGGCACTCAAATCCTATGAGCGCGCTCGCGCCGGGCTTGGCTGGGTTCCGCAGGAACGCAATATTTTTCGCTCGCTCAGCGTCGAGGAAAATCTCACCGCCGTCGCCTTGCCGGGCGCGTGGACGCTCAAGCGAGTTTATTCGATCTTTCCGCGCCTAAGGGAGCGCCGAAGAAACGGCGGCGGGCAATTGTCCGGAGGCGAGCAACAAATGCTAGCCATCGGCCGCGCGCTGATGCTCAACCCGCGCTTGCTGCTTCTCGACGAACCAACCGAAGGCCTCGCGCCGATCATTGTCGATGAATTGCTCGGGGTTCTGGCGCGTCTCGCCAAGGACGAGGGACTCTCGATGATCGTCGTCGAGCAAAAGGCGCATAAAATTCTGCCCTTCACCGACGAGGCTCTGATTCTCAATCGTGGCGCAGTGGTCTATGCGGCGCAAAGCGCTGCGCTTCTCGCCGACCAAGCCGCCATCGACCGACATCTGACCGCCAGCAAGGCTTAGCTTTCCCCCATTCCGCTCGACGACCAACCGCGCCGCACTCGCGACCGCCAGCGCTTGACTTCTGCAGAATACTCTGTATTACAGAGTTATCTGAGTGGAGGCGCATATGTCGATCCTGTCTAAGCTTTTCTTGGGCGCTGGCGTCCTTTTCGCTCCCGTCGGCGTGGCCTCCGTGGCGCTTGTCGCCGCCATCGCCCAGCCAGTTCACGCGCCGCCGCCGCTCGCATCGGTTCATCAGGGCGCGACCTCGATCGACCAAAGCGGCATGCCTGAACTCAGCCGGTTTCAAGCGCGCGACCGCACTTGGCTCGCCTATCGCCTTTATCCCGCCAAGGGCGCGAGCGATCGACTCGCGATACTGGCGCACGGCTCGTCGGGCTCCTCGGAGGAGATGAACGCGCTCGCTCATGCCTTGACGGAGGTGGGCGTCACGGCCGTTTCGATGGACGTGCGCGGGCATGGGGCGTCAGGCACGCGCGGCGATATCGGCTATATCGGCCAGCTCGACGACGATCTCGCCGATCTCGTCGCGGAGCTGCGCAAATCCTACCCGCAAGCCAGGCTGACCTTGATCGGCCATTCCGCCGGCGGCGGCTATGCTTTGCGCATCGCCGCCGGGCCGGTCGGGGCGCTCTTCGACCATGTCGTGTTGCTCGCGCCGTACCTTGGCTATACGGCGCCGACCAACCGTCCGTCGGAAGGGTCCGGCCGTTGGGCCGAACCCGACTTGCCGCGCATTGTCGCCATTTCGGCCTTGGAGCATATCGGGGTGGACTGGCCGCAGACCTTGCCGGTCATCGCCTTCGCCAACGTACCCAACGCCCGCAGCGTCACGCCGCGCTATTCCTTCCGCTTGCTCGCCAATTATGGCCCGCCGCGAGACTGGAAGAGCGCGATAGAGGCGACGAAGGACCGTGTCGAGATCATCTCCGGCGCCAAGGACGAATTAATGGACGCCGAAGGTTATAAAAACGCCATCGCCCCGCTCGGCATGCGCGTCACGATCCTACCCGACGTCGATCATATCGGCGTCGTCTACCAGCCTACTGCGCTCAAGGCGATCATCGCAACCTTCAACGAATAAGTCTTCCGTCACGAAGGGCTTTCACGAGCAATTTTCAGGAGACCGCCATGTTCATCCCGATTGTCGAGCATTCGCTTATTTGGCTCCTCTCCATTGTCGGCGTCGCGACGATTTTCCTCTCGCTTATGCTCGCGACGCCTCTCCGCCCCCTTCAGCCTCTTGCCTTGATTCACGAAGGCGCGCGGTCGATTGATCAAGCTGGACTGCCCAACTACAGCCGGTTTCAGGCGCGTGACGGAACCTGGCTTGCTTTTCGCCTTTACGCCGCCAAGGACGGCGGCGGCGGCCAGATCGCCATTCTCGCTCATGGCTCTTCCGCAATGTCGGACGCCATGAACGCAGTCGCCCGCGCCTTGGCTGACGCCGGCGTTGCGGCCGTTGCGATCGACGTACGCGGGCATGGCGCCTCAGGATCGCGCGGCGATGTCGGCTATATCGGCCAACTCGATGACGATCTCGCCGATCTCGTCTCCGATTTGCGAAACGCCTATCCTCGAGCGAAGCTGACATTGATCGGCCATTCGTCGGGCGGCGGTTACGCCTTGCGCATCGCGACAAAGCCGGTCGGGGCGCTCTTCGATCGCTTTGTCCTGCTCGCGCCCTATCTCGGCTTTCGCGCGCCGACCAATCTGCCGACGGGCGAAACGGGACGTTGGGCTGCGCCCGACATACCGCGTATCATTGCGATCAAGGCGCTGGGCGTCGACTGGTTGCAAGCCATGCCCGTCATCACTTTCGCCAATTCACCTGAGGCGGGCAAAGCGGTCACTAGCCGCTATTCTTTCCGTCTGCTCGAAAATTATGGGCCGCCTGACGATTGGAAACGCGCCATCCAAGCAGCGGCGGGCCGGGCTGAAATCATCGCCGGCGCGAGGGACGAATTGATGGACGCCAAAGCATACCAAAACGCCATCGCGCCGCTCGGCATGCACGTGACGATCCTTCCCGACGTCGATCATATGGGGATTGTCTATCAGTCTGCGGCGCTCGCGGCGATCGTCGCGGCGACGAAGTCGACGCCGTCTGAATCAGTCGGTATGTAAGGCGCGCGCCATGGCCAACATTGCGTCCTTCCTCCGTTTCGTTCTTTCAGAATTCGGTCCTTTGATCGTCTTCTGGATCCTGACAGCGACACTTGGCGTCAAAGCCGCAATCGCCGGCTCCCTCGTCGCGATCATTCTCGACGCGGGCTGGCGGCGTTGGCGAAACGTCCCGTTCACGCGGCTGTATCTCCTGACGAGCGGCCTCACGCTCGTCTTCGGCGCGATTGATTTGATGTCGACACAGCCCTTCATGCTCCAGTACGAATCTGTGATCACCAATATCGCGACGGCAGGCGCCTTCGTCGTCGGGGCTTTAGGCGATAAGCCGTTGATCCAGGAGGCCGCCGAACAGCGGAAGGGCGAGACCTTTCCGGGTGGCGCGGAAATCAGACGCTTCTTCCAGCTCTTCACGTTGTTCTGGGCGGCTTATTTCTTCGTCAAGGCGGGATTCTATCTTTGGACGGCGATGACGATGTCTTTGACCGCAGCCATGACGTTGCGCTCTCTGGTCGGAGGCGCGAGTCTCGGTTTGATGATTCTTTTCAGCACGACGCAAGGCCGACGCATGTTTTTTCTCTGCCGCAGGCTGGGGCTCCTTCCGCCGCCTGAGACCGCCTCGTCACCCGCGACCGAGGCGCCGATAGGGCGCCTCTCCGCGCAAGGAGAAGCGCAATGACGATCAGCGCCGACGAAGCCACCGCCACGCTCGCCGACATCGACGGCGTGGTGGCGAGGGTCAAGCAATCGACGATCTATCGTTCGACAAGCTTGACGTTCTTTCTCTGGGGCGTCGTCATTATCATCGGCAATTGCCTCGCAATGATCTGGCCACGCTGGGCGGGCTGGACTTGGCTCGCGATAAATATTTGCGCCGCGATCGCCACGGCTGCAATCATAAGGCGAGGTAGCGATGCAACTATGCAATGGCCTTTGCGGTTCATTGCCGCTTTCGTTCTCTTCTTCATCTTCGGCTGGATATGGTGCAACGAGATTGGACACTTTGGGCCGCGCCAGATGGACGCCTTCTGGCCGACGCTTTTCATGCTTGGCTATACGCTCGCTGGCCTGTGGTTCGGCCTTGCTTTTACCGCTCTCGGCCTCGTCCTCACGGCTTTGATCCTTGCTGGCTACTTCTGGTCGGGCGAATGGTTCTCGCTGTGGCTTGCGATCTTTAATGGCGGCGGCCTCATCCTCTGCGGCGTATTGATGCGGCGAGCGTGAGGACCTGAAGCGATGAACGCCGAATTTCCGCCCAACGCGCCGAACGAGACCATCCATCAGCCGGTCCGATTGCGCATTATGGCCGCGCTGACCGCGCCTGACGCCGATGAAGAAGGTCTCGATTTCACCCGGCTCAAGAATCTGACCGGCGCGACCGACGGCAATCTCGGGGCCCATATCGATACGCTGACCCGCGCCGGCTATGTCGAAGTGACCAAGGCATTCGTCGGGCGTCGACCGCGGACGACGGTACGTGCGAGCGCGAGAGGGAGAGCCGC